>NZ_JACJFJ010000003.1:3327-219511 GCF_014164545.1 Shewanella sp. SG41-3 | reverse complement strand
AGTATTTTGCGCTTATTATTAGAATGATTGTTGCTGTGATAACAACTTGCTGGGGGACGAGTTGTTATCATGGTCAAACATCCTTGCCAAAACGGTTTTGATCGTTAGCTCTGCTAATGGTTGCAGAAGCGCCGTCAATGGCGAAAGCTAAAAACCTGGATAAAAATGACGTTATTGGATAATAGAGTCTGGGGATCCAATAACGCCTTAACTGTAATATTAGCCAATATCCTTAATGGCTAACGGTGAAACAATAAAGCGGCAAGGATGCAAGTATTTTGCGCTTATTATTAGAATGATTGTTGCTGTGATAACAACTTGCTGGGGGACGAGTTGTTATCATGGTCAAACATCCTTGCCAAAACGGTTTTGATCGTTAGCTCTGCTAATGGTTGCACAAGCGCCGTCAATGGCGAAAGCTAAAAACCTGGATAAAAATGACGTTATTGGATAATAGAGTCTGGGGACCCAATAACGCCTTAACTGTAATGTTAGCCAATGTCCTTAACGGCTAACGGTGAAACAATAAAGCGGCAAGGATGCAAGTATTTTGCGCTTATTATTAGAATGATTGTTGCTGTGTTAACAACTTGCTGGGGGACGAGTTGTTAGCATGGTCAAACATCCTTGCCAAAACGGTTAACTGAATTTCAATTATTGTTTAATATCGTTCCAACACTTTCTTAAACATGGATCCTTAGCTTGCTATAGCATGTAGTTGCTGATTTAACTGGGCAATCTTTTGTTGCAAATAGGCTATTTCTGATACGATTGCGCCCTTACTTTCTGTCTGGCGAACTTGGTTACTTCTGACCCACTGGTATACGGTTTTTGCCGATACACCATATTGTTTTGCTACGTCAGATAATAATCTTTGATTATTTTTGACTTCATTAATCACTTCTTTTTGTAAGTCCACTGGGTACTGTCTCGCATTTGACATATTCATGAAATAATCTCCTGCCAATTTACTTATGTTTACTAGAGCGAGTTTCCACTTCATCCCACTGGCTACAACCGAGATGTGCTAAGAAAAAAATGTTCTGGCGGCATTGTGAAATGATATTATTTACCATGACATTTATTGACTTAATGCTACGACTTCCGGTTATTTTATTCATTGCTATCTCCTACATCTACCAAGGACTACTTGTAAAATCACACTATCACTTAGTGGGTATGTGTTCTTATATGGAAAGCTTGTGCCAACTTTGATAAATATTTTTATCTGTTATTTATCAGTATCTTATTTAAACCCTTTAACCTAGGTACTTTTTACCGACAGATTAGTTTGGTGCAATTGCACTAACTTGGTGAATAAGTTCTGCAGATGAATCGCTATCAAACTTATCGCTAGGTCGCAGTTTAGATGACAAATATGGCAGAAAAAGGTGACCTCAATGACAAAATAAAGATGGCGTTATATTGAATTTAATATTTACATGGATGATTTGAACATGATCAGAAGGGGGGAGGTGAGTGCTGAGTTAACAGACTGACAATCTGTGGCTAGCGTGACCATTTGAGAGTCCGCCGCCCATAAAAGAGTCCTAAAGTAGACTGTTTTATAGACGGCATATTATTTAACCCAACTCGGGTTAAGAGATAAGAGCAATACTCTAGTGCATTAAATACAGCGTCGCTAAGCCTAAAAATGCAAATAGACCAACCACATCAGTGACTGTGGTTAATACCATGCCTCCAGCAAGAGCTGGGTCGATATTGAGCTTTTTGAGCATGATTGGAATAGTGGCACCAGCAAAGCCGGCAACTGTCATGTTAATTAGCATAGCACTGCCAATTAATCCGCCTAACGCAATGTCGTCTTTCCACAGCCACACAGCAAAAAAGACCAACACAGACCACATAATGCCGTTTAATAATCCAATGCCGAGTTCTTTGCCTATTAACCAACGTGAATTACTTTGGCCAATATGACCAAGTGCAATACCGCGGATCACCAGCGCTAAGGTTTGATTACCGGCAACGCCGCCCATGCTCGGCACAATGGTCATTAAAATTGCGATGGTAGCAAATTGCTCTAAGGTGCCTTCAAACATATTACTGACAGATGATGCTAGTAATGCGGCAAATAGATTGATGGTTAGCCATAGAGAGCGTCTTAGAGTACTTTTAAGCACTGGGCCGAAGGTATCTTCATCATCATCCATGCCTGCCATCCCCATCATGGAATGCTCGGCATCTTCACGGATCACATCGATAACGTCATCAATGGTTATTCGTCCAAGTAATTTTGCTTGGCTGTCTACTACAGGGGCAGATATCCAATCGAGTCGTTCAAATTTTTGCGCAACATCTTTATCAGACATCTCAACCGGAATACTTTCTAGTTCGGTGTCCATAATGCTGCGAACTGTGACGCTCGGATCGCATGTGAGTAAGTCGACTAATCTGACGCCACCTAAAACATGGTCATGGCGATCGACAACATATAATGTATCAGTGGTATCTGGTAAATTACCGCGTTGACGTAAATAGCGTAACACTACTTCGATATTAACATCGGGTCTTAGGGTAACCGTATCTGTGTTCATTATGCTGCCGGCAGTATCGTCCGGGTAGCGCAGTGCTTGTTCTACTCTATCTCTGTCCTGGCTTCGCATTGACTTGAGTACTTTCTTATAAACCGCATCGGGCAAGCTGCGAAGAATATAAGCAAGATCATCGGTGTCCATTCCTATTGTGGCCTGGGCGAGTTTCTCTGGTGTCATGCTGCTGATGAGCGAATCTTTCAGTTCTTCACCTAATTCATCCAGGATCTCACCCGCATATTGTTGATCAATTAATTGCCATAAGACTTGTCGATTTTTTGGTGGTGATGATTCGAGAATGAGGGCGACATCGTTGGGTGACATTGCATGTAACATATTGCGAGCATGAACAAACAATCCACTGTCTAACGCTTGAGCGAGTTGATTGAGTCGTTGTTCTGTTATTTCATTATCTAGGTACTCTTTACCCATATATCAACTTCCTATTTGTCATACAAATATGATTCTGTATGTAATGATTTTGGGCAGTTTCAGTTTCTCTGTTTGGCATATTGATGCAAGAATTGTTATCTGCGGGCAAGAAATGAAATGCAGCAATAAAATCGTTGAGTGACTTGCGCCGAACGAAAGTCTGAACTGCTGATGTTGCTTTACACAAAAATTAACGTCCGATTACATCGGTGTTTGGTCAAGCGAGAACCGTGATTGAAATTGGCTACAACGCTAATCTCTCTTAAGAGAATGAATACTTAATCAGCTGGGGATCCGCCGCGCGTTTCAATATAAAGGCTAATATTATCGAGGAACTGATCGTTAACCTTCGAACAGCAATATCGTGGCAGTTTGGTTAGTATGACGACTTCATTTAAAGATGGAAATAAATAAGTGATGATGGCTTAACGATCAGTAATTAGTGAAAGTATCACTAAACAATTTAGCAAGACTCATCAAATTTAGCATTAATCAGATCACATACGGCATTTAATGCCACTTCAGCATCTGGGCCTTGGGCTGTTACAGTGATCATTTTACCTATGCCACTTTCAAGCATTAATAACCCAAGTACACTAGCTGCACTGGCGTTTTTATCACCTTGAGTTAACGTGATACTGGCATCAAAATCACCCGCTAAAACAGCAAGTTTTGTTGCAGCTCGAGCATGTAACCCCAATTTATTTGAAATGGTTACTTGGCGTTCAAGTTTGATCATTGGCGCGATCCTATGCTCAGTTAGCTGTCAGTATCAGTTAAATTTAATTCTCTGTGGCGAGCATTAACTGTATGTTTACTGCCATGTCTAAACCTTTTTGCTAATTGATCAGCTATATATACCGAGCGATGCTGGCCACCGGTGCAACCAATGGCGATAGTCAGATAGCTGCGATTATTACGTTCTAAATGCGGCATCCAGGTTTCAAATAAGTTTTCAATTTGCCAGATAAACTTATTCACTAGAGGTTGCCGACCTAAAAACTCTTGTACCGGTTCGTCTAAACCTGTGAGTGGTCGTAGTGCTATTTCCCAGTGCGGATTAGGTAAAAAGCGCACATCAAACATAAAGTCAGCTTCTGTTGGCATACCGTGTTTAAAGCCAAAAGACTCAAAGTTAATCACTAACTCTTTATCGACACTACCTAACAAGATTTGCCTGACTTGGTCGCTTAATTCGTAAATATTCAGGGCAGAGGTGTCAATATAATGATCAACAATTTTTGCGATAGGCTCAAGTAAACGGCCTTCTAATATGATCGCTTCTTGCAGTGAAATATGATTTTTAGATAACGGGTGTAATCGACGCGTTTCGCTATAGCGTTTGAGTAGCACTTTATCATTAGAATTCAAAAAGAAGCTAATAATTTCAGTGTCATGTTCAAGTAAGGCAAGTTGATCTTGAAGGACTTTACCTTGCTCGGCAATGTTGCGTACATCAACACTAATTGCCACTAGATCATTATTACCTTTGAGCTGAGCCAGTAATATGCCAATCAGTGGTAAAGGCAAATTATCAACACAATAATACCCTAGATCTTCTAATACTCTTAGAGCAACAGATTTTCCTGAGCCTGAACGTCCCGATACTATGACAAGTTTCATGCAGTAATAACCCGATAAAGTTCTGTTGAGTCGTGAGTTTTACGAAGCTGTTTCAATATTTGCTTATCGCTTAATTTTTGAGCCACGCTTGATAGCGTGCTTAAATGCTGTTGGCACTGATCTGCAGGTACTAACAAAGCAAATAAAATATCCACGGGCTGTTTATCGATTGCATCAAAGGCAATGGCTTCTTCACATTTAATAAATATTGCGATCGGATGTTCTATGGTCGTTAATCTACCATGAGGTATCGCAATGCCATTTCCTATACCTGTGCTACCCATTTTCTCTCTCGCTAATAGGCTTTCAAAAACCTCTTGCGAAGATAGGGGTGGGTACTGGGCAGCGACTAAATTGCTGATGAGTTCCAGTACTTTTTTCTTACTGCCCGGTGTGGCACAGGTAGTGCATTCCGGCTGCAGAATGGTACAAAGTTCCATCGTTAGTGTTTTGTATACTTCTCTTTGTGTTTAATTACCTGACGGTCGAGTTTATCGATCAGGGCGTCTATTGCAGCATACATATCAGTGCTTTCTGACATGGCAAAAATCTCTGCACCATTAAGGTTGATTTTAGCTTCTGCTTTTTGTTGTAATTTTTCTACATTGAGCACAACGTGTACATTATTGATCTGATCGAAGTGTCGTTCAAGCTTTGAAAATTTACCTTGAACGTATTCACGTAAAGATTCGGTAATGTCGATATTTCTACCTGTCATATTGATAAGCATAAAAATCCTCCGTTGCCTTGTAGGTTATAAACTCTTACGTTGGTTTGAGGGCGGAATGAGCATCGCTTCGCGGTATTTTGCAATCGTACGACGCGCAACGTTGATCCCCTGATCTGCCAGCAGTTGGGCCATTTTGCTGTCACTTAATGGCTTTTGCTGGTTTTCTGCTGCAACCAGTTTTTTGATAAAAGCACGAATAGCGGTAGATGAGCATTCTCCGCCATCGTCGGTGCTGACATGGCTAGAGAAAAAGTACTTTAATTCAAATAGCCCACGTGGTGTGTGCATATATTTTTGAGTGGTAACCCGTGAAATAGTTGATTCATGCATTTCTACTGCTTCAGCAATATCATTGAGCACCATAGGTTTCATGGCTTCTTCACCATATTCAAAGAAACCTTGCTGAAATTGCACAATACAATTGGCGACTTTCAATAAGGTCTCATTGCGGCTTTCGATACTCTTGATGAACCATTTAGCTTCTTGTAAATGACCGCGAATAAATTGGCTATCGGCAGAGTTTTTACTGCTTCTAGCCATGGCTGCATATTGTTGATTAACGCCAATTTTAGGCATATTGTCTGGGTTTAACTCTACAACCCAACGGCCATTCTTCTTTAGTACGGTTACATCAGGAATAACATATTCGTCATCAATAGCGGTGACTAACAAGCCCGGGCGAGGGTTAAGTGACTGGATTAAGGTGATTGCGTCACGCAACTCGTTTTCTTTGAGCTTGGTTTTGCGCATCAATAATCTAAAATCGCGCCCAGCAATTAAATCTAAATAGTCTTTAATGAGCAGACGGGCATTGTCTATATGTGGGGTTGTGTCGGCATATTGGGCTAATTGAATGAATAAACATTCGCTTAAATCTCGTGCGGCAACACCAACGGGATCAAAGTGTTGAATACGTTTTAATACCGCTTCAACTTCATCTAGTTCAACACTTTCATCACCCATGGCTTCGAGAATATCTTCAGTGCTTTGGGTTAAATAGCCGCGTTCATCAATGGCATCAATAATCGCGGTAGCAATCGCTCGATCAGTGTCAGAAAATGGCGTGAGATTTTTTTGCCACTCTAAATGTTCATATAAGCCTTCAGTCGTTTCACCTTGGAATGGCATATCATCATCGCGCATGCTAGCGCTGCCTGAACCTGACATTGGAGAGGCGGTGTACACTTCATCCCATGTGGTATCCATAGCTAAATCGTCCATGGTTTCTTTGGTCATGGATTCTGCTGTGTCGACTGTTGAGGTGTCTTTTTCTATATTGACCACGCTGTTGTCACTAAAGTCGGTGTCCGATTGGTCGCGACTTTCTTTTACTGAGTCTTTTGCTTGAGAAAACTCATCTTCTATTTCAAGCAATGGGTTTGAGTCCAATGCTTGTTGGATTTCTTGCTGTAGCTCCAATGACGATAATTGCAGTAAGCGGATCGCTTGCTGTAATTGAGGGGTCATGGTTAAGTGTTGACCCATTTTGAGTTGGAGTGACGCTTTCATTTACCGCTTATCCCTAGATGATTTCCATAAAAATGACAATCTCGAAAACTGTAATCGATTGTCACATACATCAATGACATTTAACGCTATTTAGATATCGTTCAATGAAATGAGTTAGATAGACTAAAAGGCCAGTAAAGTAACTATAGCTTGAATTGTTCACCTAAGTACACAGCCCGAACTTGTTGATTACTCAATATCTCATCAGGTGTGCCTTCGGCAATTAAATTGCCCTGGCTGACAATATAAGCGCGCTCACAGACGTCTAAGGTTTCACGTACGTTATGATCGGTAATTAATACCCCTAAGCCGCGGTTTTTAAGCTGTTGAATGATTTTTTTTATGTCGATGACAGAAATAGGGTCAACCCCCGCAAAAGGCTCATCGAGCAAAATAAATTTAGGATTAGCGGCCAGCGCGCGCGCTATCTCTACTCGACGACGTTCCCCACCAGACAACGACATGCCTTGGCTGTCGCGAATATGGGTGATATGGAATTCTTCTAATAAATGCTCTACTTGCTCAATCCGTTGGTCGGTAGTGAGTTCTTTGCGAGTCTGCAATACGGCCATAATATTGTCGTATACGGTCAGTTTGCGAAAAATACTGGCTTCTTGCGGCAAGTAACCAATCCCTTTGCGAGCTCTAAGATGCATTGGGTCGGCGGTTAAGTCGTCATCATCAATTAAGATCCGACCTTTATCGCTTTGCACTAAGCCGACAACCATATAAAACGTGGTTGTTTTACCTGCACCATTGGGGCCTAAAAGACCAACAATTTGGCCTGTTTTAACGGTTAAACTCACATCTTTAACAACCTGACGAGTTTTATAGCTTTTAGCTAAATTTTCAGCCGTTAGGGTTATTTGGGTCATGGTTTGATCTGCTTTTTAACAGGAATTTCAGGGAGCTTTTGCTTTGGTGCAGTCTCGTCTTGGAAATTCTCAGGTTGAATAATAGTAATAACGCGATCTTTCCCTGTACCAGTACTTTCAGCAATCAGCTCTTGAGCGTTAATGTTGTACTTAATACGGTTACCGGTTACTTGGCTACCAGATTGATCCAGTTTGGCATTACCTGTCAATGTCAGTGTAGTGGTAGCAAGATCATAGCTTATTTCGTTGGCACTGGCGGTGCCAATTTGACCGTCGTCTAACTCTTGTGAAAACGTTGCAGGGTTGCCTATAGCGATGAGTTTTTTACTGGTGCTGTTTTCGGGAGTAAACGCCCGTAACTCATCAGCATTAATGTTAATAGTGCCTTGGGTAACGGTAACAGGACCATTAAAAACAATTTGATTATTTTTAATGTCAGCAGACTGGCTTACTGAGGCAATTTTCAACTCTTGTTGAAGATCACCTTGTTTCGCTATGGTAGGTAAACTCAGCAGGCAAAATATGCTGCCAAATAACATAACATTGGCGTGAGTGTTGAGGCGATTAATGTGGCTCATATGTTCCTTCTACCTGGCTGAGTAGCGATAATTTTTGCGAATTCAAGTCGGCATGTAGACCTAAACCTTGAATAATAAACCCTTTACCTTTGATGTACACCATCTCTTGTGAGGTGCCGATCATAGTGGTTAAATCCACCGAAACAGCTTGGGTACTGAGTGACTGCAGGGGTTCTTCTATATTAATGGCATCAATAATAACATTATTTTCTAATATGACTTGGCTGGTATTTTTATTCAATTGGCCTCTATCTGCGCTTAATTGCCATTGCGCTTGGCCGTTTTCAGGGTAAATGAGGTAAACAGGTTTAGTAAAGTGAGTAATGTCACTTGAGGCGTAATGCTCCATGTGTTCGGCACTGACTCGACTAGCAATTAAACCGAGTTTATTAAATTCTGTGGTGCGTAGGTTATCCGCTACAAAGTCGGGACGTTCAATACCACGAACTTTCACAGCATCCATTTCACTGCGTTTTATTTGCGCTTGCCAGTAGAGGAAAAAAGCAAGTCCAAAAAAAGCCACAATACCTAGAGTGATTCTATTCATATACTCATACCATGAGCACTGGCAAATTTATCTTGGCTTAAAAGCAGTAAATCAGTGAGTTCTCGTAACGCGCCATGGCCACCATTAAGAGAGGTGGTCATATGGCAATGTTGCTTAACAAATGGGTGCCCGTCACCGACACACACGGCAAGACCAACTGCTTTCATAACTGGGAGATCTACCATATCATCGCCAATATAAGCGACTTCGTCTGCGCTGACATTATACAGTGATAGGAGTTGTTCAAATGGCTCAAACTTGTTATCAATACCTTGATAAATATGTTTAATACCTAATGCGGTCATGCGAGTTTCGACAATCTTTGATTTGCGGCCAGTAATGACAGCAACGTGCATTCCGCTTGTCAGGATAGATCGAACACCATAACCATCGCGAGTATGAAACGCTTTGAGTTCTTCGCCAGCGTTGCTGAGATAAATTCGACCATCTGAAAATACCCCATCGACATCACAGATTAACAGTTTGATTTTTTGAGCGCGTTGCCAAATATCATTGCTGATAGGGCCGTAAAATCCTTGGTGGCTGGTGGTTGATTCTGACATGATTAAATGACTCCCGCTTTAACCATATCGAGCATGTTTAATGCTCCGATCGGTTGATGTTTTTCATTGACTACAATCAGTCCGTTAATACTTTTCTCATCCATAATTTGCAGTGCTTGTGCCGCTAGAATGCCGCTAGGGCAGGTGACACAGTTCTGGGTCATTACCTGAGCTATCGGAGTGGTGCGAAGGTTGACTTCGGCGTCGATAACTCGGCGCAAATCGCCATCAGTAAAAATACCAACCAGTGTTGTTTCGCTGTCGACAACAGCTGTCATACCAAGGCCTTTTTTGGATATTTCATACAGCGTTTCAGTAATACAAATATCATTATGCACTATGGGTAAATCATCGCCTTTATGCATAACATCATCGACTTTTAATAATAATTTTCGCCCCAGAGATCCACCAGGGTGTGACAAAGCAAAATCATCTCGAGTAAAACCTTTGGCTTGCAATAAGGCAATGGCTAATGCATCACCCATTGCTAAAGTTGCTGTGGTACTCGAGGTTGGTGCCAACCCTAACGGGCATGCTTCTTCTTGTACTTCAATGCACAAATGGATTTTAGATAAACGCGCCATATTAGAGTCTGGTTTACCTGTTACTGCGATAACCGGTACGCCCATTCGCTGTATTACTGGCATTAATGTCAGTATTTCACTCGATTCACCTGAATTAGAAATGGCAAGCACAATATCGTTTTTAGCCAATGCGCCTAAATCACCATGACTTGCTTCACCTGGATGAACAAAAAATGCCGGTGTACCAGTGCTGGCAAAGGTCGCGGATATTTTATTACCAATATGCCCCGATTTCCCCATGCCCATAACAATCACTTTGCCTTTGCACTGCAAGATGAGCTCACATGCTTGACCAAACTCAACTGAGTCTACATATTGATATAAATTATCTAGGGCAGCCTTTTCAATATCAATGACTTTACGGCCCCACTGACGAAATTGAGTTTGATTTACCATACGGTTCTCTCTTTTAGCTGAATACTTTACCTTCATGCCCCAATCTAGTGAGATTGAAATACAATCACTTGGTACGCAATAAAGGTGATTAATAATAGTGTGCCATGCCAACGAGTCAGTTGTTGCTTAGCGCCACTGGATAATACTAAAACGGCTAATGCTGCACTGGTGCCTAATACCATGTAGAAGTCTCTGCCGCTGGCCGATGTATCGATTTCCCCGGGGGAAATTAACCCTGGCAATGCCAACACAGCAAGAATATTAAATAAGTTCGATCCAACGATATTACCAATGACAAGATCGTGTTCTTTTTTTAACACGCCAGCAATGCAGGCTGCTAATTCTGGTAGGCTTGTCCCTACAGCAATAATGGTTAAACCGATGACAAGATCGGACAAACCATAAAACTTTGCAATACCCACGGCACCATCGACCATCCAACCAGCTGATAGCGGGAGTAATATAATACCGACTGTAAGCCAAATGATAGCATGAAAGGTTGGTACATCTTTAGGGATCTCAGAGTCCATTTCAGTATCTAAGCTGTCGGTGGTTTTATCATGAGTTGCTTGCCAAATAAAATATCCCATTAACCCTAAAAGGGTTACAAGCAGCATGATACCTTCTACTCGTGTTAATACATTATCATGCAAGGTAAAGCCTGCAAATACAGTAGCTGCGAGCATAATAGGTATTTCACGTTTTAAGGTTTGTGAGCCTACGCTAATCGCACCCAGTAATGCGGTTAATCCTAAAATTAAGGTAATGTTAGCTATGTTAGAACCTAGGACGTTACCAATCGCGGTGTCACGCATGCCATCCATTGAGGCTGTGGCAGCAACAAACATTTCAGGAGCAGAACTCCCCATCGCAACAATAGTGAGTCCAATTAACATGGGAGGTAAGCCTAAATTACGCGCAAATGCGGCAGCGCCATAAACAAATCTATCCGCACTCCAGACTAAAACTGCAAGGCCGACGACTAACATTAGGATATTAACTAGCATGTGATTCCGATAGTGGTAATTAATTGACGAGCATTTTCGCTGGATTTGTATCAAATTGAAAGCATTGCCCAGTAATTGTACTGACAATCATATGTGCTTATATGGATATAGTTGTCGCTTAATCGACAATTACAGTACAATTTGCGCTTAAACTTAATGCAAGGAAGGCTGTTATCTCCTCAACGCCAATGTCTGATATGAGTAAATCGAATAATAAACCTTTGGTCGAAGTTAACCATTTGGCCTTTAGTCATGGTTCGCGCGTTATCTATGAAGATATTTCTTTGTCGATCCCCAAAGGTAAAGTAACAGCAATCATGGGGCCTAGTGGTATTGGTAAAACGACCCTATTAAAATTAATTGGTGGGCAGCTAATTCCCGATAGCGGGCAAGTATTGTTCGATGGTCATGATATACATCAGCTTAAGCGTAAGGATCTTTTTCAACTGCGAAAGCGCATGAGCATGCTATTTCAAAGTGGTGCATTATTTACCGATCTTAACGTATTCGATAATGTGGCCTTTGCCTTGAGAGAACATTCTGGACTTCCAGAAGATGTTATCCGTTCAATTGTATTGATGAAGCTGCAAGCTGTCGGTCTTCGCGGCGCAGCATATATGATGCCAAACGAGTTATCTGGTGGCATGCAGCGAAGAGCCGCATTAGCTCGGGCGATTGCACTTGAACCTGAAATGGTGATGTATGATGAGCCATTTGCAGGACAAGACCCCATTTCCATGGGTATGTTAGTTAAACTTATTCGTGAGTTGTCGGACTCATTAAAACTCACTTCGGTGGTTGTGTCTCACGATGTTGATGAAGTATTGGGTATAGCAGATTATGTTTATGTGATTGCAGACAAAAAAGTCATTGCTCATGGTACACCAGAGCAATTACGTCAATCTGATAATCCACAACTAGTTCAGTTTATTCAAGGCGCGCCAGATGGCCCAGTGCCATTCCATTATCCTGCAGAGGATTATCAAGAGGAGCTACTTCGTGGGCGCAACTGATTATATTGCCGATATCGGCAAATATGCACTGCAAATAGTGTTGGGCTATGGCCGAGCGGGCATTATGTTATGGCGCGCGATTGTACGTGTGCCTAATTTTAAAAAAGGCATGCCACTTCTGGTTAGACAAGTTTATGTGCTTGGTGTCCGTTCCATGGTGATCATTTTAGTGTCTGGCTTGTTCATTGGCATGGTATTAGCGCTACAGGGATACAATATTCTTGTTGGGTTTGGTACTGAGGAAAGTTTAGGGCCTATGGTGGCACTAAGCTTATTACGTGAACTCGGGCCAGTGGTTGCCGCGTTATTATTTGCTGGCCGAGCAGGTTCTGCTTTAACGGCTGAAATTGGCTTAATGAAATCGACTGAGCAGTTGTCGAGTCTAGAAATGATGGCGATAGATCCGTTAAGACAAATCATTGCACCGCGTTTTTGGGCAGGCGTCATCAGCATGCCATTGCTCGCGTTAATGTTTAGTTTAGTCGGTATTTTTGGTGGCCATTTAGTCGGGGTAGAATGGAAAGGCATTGATAGTGGTGCATTTTGGTCTATTCTTCAAGCATCGGTTGAATGGCGACAAGACATAGTTAATTGTTTGATTAAAAGTACTATTTTTGGTGTGGTGGTGACATGGATTGCCTTGTACAGAGGTTATGAAGTCCAACCTAATCCAGAAGGTATCAGCCGTGCGACAACTTCAACGGTTGTGCAGGCAAGCTTAGCTGTTCTAGCGCTGGACTTTTTGCTTACGGCAATCATGTTTGGAAATTAAGATTTTTTCATTGTTTAGATTAATTTAAGTGGTTTAATAGTATGTTGACACGGAAAATAGAGTTATTGGTAGGCGTGTTTTTATTGTCAGGTTTGTTGGCTTTTTGCATCTTAGTATTCAATGTTGCTAATGTTCAAGTCAAGTCCAATGATCAGACTTATAACTTGGTCGCTGAATTTAATAATATTGGCGGCTTAAAAGTACGTTCGCCAGTAAAAGTGGGTGGTGTGGTGGTTGGTCGTGTAACCAATATTACTCTCGATACCCATAAGTTGGTGCCAATAGTGACATTAACAATGGATAAGCGCTTTGATCAATTTCCGGAAACAAGCAGCTTAGCTATTTTGACTTCAGGACTCCTTGGCGAGCAATTTATTGGTTTAACGCCTGGGTTTATGGACGATGATATTTCGATGCTTGCCGATGGCGATAAAGTACATGACACACGTGGTGCATTGATTTTAGAAGATTTAATTGGTCAGCTTTTATATAGCATGTCATCTAAAGATAAATAGGATCCCAATTATGAAAACATTTTTTAATCATGTTATGGCGCTATGCCTAATAGGCAGTGCGGTTATCAGCCAAGGTGCAATGGCTGCTAATGATGAGGTCAATACCCGTGATCCTTATGAGATGATCAAACAAGTCGCCAATATGACTTTTGATCGCTTTAAAGCAGATAAAGCTTTAATTAATGATGATTTAAGTCATTTAAAAGTTATTGTTCGTGAAGAGCTTATGCCTTACGTCGATTATAAATATGCTGCTTATAAAGTGATGGGGCAGTATTTAAGTGATACGACCGTCGATCAACGTAATCGTTTTGTGGATGCCTTTGAAGGTTATTTAGTGGCAACCTATGCACAAGCATTAACCGAATATACTGATCAAAAAGTGGCTTTTGACCCGCCGAGTGATTTCAGCAATGAAAAAATAGTAGAAGTGAATGTTCAAATCCTTGAGCAAGGTCGTCCACCGATTAAAATTCAATTTAAAGCGCGTCGTTTAAAAGACGATACGTGGAAAGCGTTCGATTTAGTGGCAGAAGGTGTGAGTTTATTGGCTTCTAAACAGTCTGAAATCTCTAATTTAATCCGCCAGCAAGGTATTGAAGCGGTGATTACCATGCTGAATGATAAAACCCAACAGACTATTGATCGCCAACCAGCAAAAGAAGCTGCAGCTGCGTGATTACCTTTAATCAACAAGATCAACGTTGCATCGTCAGCGGTCGCTTAACCCAAGATGAAGTAAAACAATTGTGGCCAAAACGCCATGAATTGTTTACTGCATCAACTCAAGTGGTAGACTTATCAGCATTAGAATACGTCGACAGTGCGGGTGTTGCACTGTTATTAGCGTTAATCAAACTACATGCGACAAGTAGCCAAGAAACAAGTGTGATACATCAGTTGGTTAATCCAAGTGAACAGCTCAAAAAAATGATTGAGCTTTATGATTTAGATGCTTTTTTCAGCCAAAAATAGAAACGAATAGTAAAGGTAATTGATTCCATGGAATGCAATGTTATAGAACAAATTTTAACCGAGGCGTTATCGCTCACTGAAGCGCACGTTACCTCTGATGGCAGTCACTACAAAGTCGTCGCAGTAGGTGAGTGTTTTGATGGTATGAGCCGGGTAAAACAACAACAAGCAATTTACAGTCCTTTAGCTGAGCAGATTGCCAGTGGTGAATTGCATGCGTTAACAATTAAAACTTTTACGCCGACTCAGTGGAAGCGTGAAAAACTTTTCAATATGTAACAACAGAGATTCACAGTGGATAAATTAACTATTAAAGCCAGCAAGCCTTTAGCTGGTGAAGTCGTGATCTCTGGTGCAAAAAATGCGGCACTCCCCATTTTAATGGCTGGCGTATTAGCCGAAACAGATTTTATTGTCTCAAATGTTCCCAACTTACGCGACGTGATCACCAGTTGTGAATTATTACGTTGTTTAGGTGCCGAAGTTGAAGACCTCGGCGGTAGCCGCATTCGTATTTCTACCTCTAACTTAAATGAATATTGCGCGCCTTATGATTTAGTCAAAACAATGCGTGCATCGATTCTTATTTTAGGCCCACTGCTTGCCCGTTATGGTACTGCAGATGTTTCTTTACCTGGCGGTTGTGCCATTGGTGCTCGTCCGGTGAACCTGCATTTACATGGCTTAGAGTTAATGGGTGCCAAAATTGAAGTCAAGGAAGGCTACATTAAAGCGCGTGTTGATGGCCGTTTAAAAGGCGCTCATATCTTTATGGATATGGTCAGTGTCGGTGCAACAGAAAATTTACTGATGGCTGCAGCATTAGCTGATGGCACGACAGTCATTGAAAATGCGGCCCGTGAACCTGAAGTGACTGACTTAGCTCATTGCTTAATTGCCATGGGAGCAAAAATCACTGGTGTTGGTTCTGCCACGTTAACGATTGAAGGTGTGGAACGTCTATCGGGTTGTGAATACCGCGTCATGCCAGATCGTATCGAAACCGGTTCATTCTTGGTTGCCGCAGCCGTCACTCGCGGTAAGATTCGTTGTGTATCAGCCGATCCTAAAACCTTAGAAGCGGTATTATCTAAGCTTGAAGATGCAGGTGCTGAGATCACAACTGGCGAAGATTGGATTGAGCTTGACATGAACGGCCAACGTCCAAAGTCTGTTAATATTAAAACCGCACCTTATCCTGCGTTTCCAACCGATATGCAAGCGCAATTTTGTGTGTTGAATGCACTTGCTCAAGGCACAGGTCGTGTTACTGAGACTATCTTTGAGAATCGCTTCATGCACGTTCCTGAATTAAGCCGCATGGGCGCAGACATAGAGCAAGAAGGTAATACTTGTATCATCCATGGTACTGAGCGTTTAAACGGTGCCCAAGTGATGGCGACAGATTTACGCGCCTCTGCTAGCTTAGTGATTGCAGGCTTAATGGCTGATGGCTTAACTACAGTCGATCGTATATATCACCTTGACCGTGGTTACGAGCATATTGAAGCCAAGTTTCAAGGTTTAGGTGCTGAAGTTGTTCGCGTGAAGAACTCTTAGGTTTAACCGCTCTCAGCAGAAAATACCTCATAAAAAAGCCATTCAAATGAATGGCTTTTTTATAACGTTGATTTAATTAGTAATAGGTATTACTCAGGCGCTGTGGCTTTTTCTGCAATAATGACTGGCAGTATTTGACGCTTACCCTCACGTATAATGGTCATGTTGACTTTAGTTCCTGGAGGGGTCTCTGCAATTCTGTCCATCAACATTTCAACTCCCGGGACATCTTCATCATTATATTGGGTAATGACATCTCTTGGTGTTAAGCGCGCACGAGCTGCTGGTCCGTCAGGATCGATACCCGTCACTAACACACCTTTTAAATCGGGTAGGTTGAGTATCTGTGCCATTACCGGATTAAGTGGTTCACCTGAAATACCTAAAGCACCACGGATAACTCGGCCATGTTTAATCAATTTATCCATAATGCTGTGGGCTAACTTAATGGGGATAGCAAAACTAATCCCATTGCCGCCACTATCATTACCCACTTGGAATGCCGCGGTATTGATACCGATTAATTCGCCGCCGGTATCGATTAATGCTCCGCCTGAGTTACCAGCATTAATGGCTGCGTCTGTTTGCAAAAAGTCGAGGTAACCAGAACTTAAGCCATTACGTCCTGTTGCACTAATAATACCCTGAGTAATTGTTTGGCCAATATTGTATGGATTACCAATGGCTAGCACCACATCGCCTACTTGGGCTAGTTTATCGAGATTAATCGGTACTATAGGTAAATTATCGCCTTCAATTTTAAGTACTGCTAAATCTGTCTCTTGATCAGAACCAACTACTTCAGCAGTAAATTTACGCCCATCTTGTAGCGCAATAACAATCTCATCGGCTTTTTTTATCACATGATAATTTGTGAGCACATAGCCTTCTTTACTCATTATCACGCCAGAGCCAAGGCCTTGAAGTGAGCTTGAATTGAGCGGATTACGTTGATCAATGCTAAGACTATAAATATTGGCTACTGCAGGTGCGGCTCGACGAACGGCTTTAGCGAAAGATAATTCTGAGCCACTATTGCTGACATTTGTGAGGCTATTGTTGAATGAGGAATTTTGCATTAACGCTGTTATGGCTAAAAAAACAGCAGCCATAATTAGACCAAATACCACAGCTTTAGTTATATAGATGCAAGTGTCTTTTAGGTTCATGGCTTGAATAATTGTTAAAAAAAATGGCTGTTATATTAACATAGCTCAAATAAATAAGCACCGACCAAAAGTTGGCCGATGCTTCATTCTTGAACGGGTATCACAGACTATAACCTGATGATTCTTATAGCTGTGATGAGGTAAATTAAGTGCCAACTATGTTAGCGTCAACTGTATTAGCGTAAAACAAGATAGAGTAAGTTATTGTCACGTAATATCTTCAGTGCCACAGAGTTTTTATTGTCTTTTAGCATTTCTTTTAATGCTTTAAGGCTGGTCACTTTACTGCGATTAAGCCCCACAATTAAGTCACCTTTGACTAAGCCACTCATTGCTGCAGGTGAACCTTGAGCAATATCAGTGATCTCAATACCTTTTTTACTGTCCTCAAGTGTCGCGCCTTGTAACATAGGATGTACGCTACCGGCTTCAGCCTCAACTTTGTCTGCTTCACCTAGTGTTGCTTTAATCTTCTTCGTATCGCCATCACGAATAATTCCGAATTCAACCTCGGCACCAGCACCCATAGTGGCTACTTTTGCGCGTAATTCCTGGAAGGTTTTAATACTCCGCCCATTGAGGCTGACAATAATATCACCCGCTTTTAATCCTGCTTTATCAGCAGCACTTTTTGGCATCACTTCATTAACGAAACCGCCGTGCTGGGTATCTAAACCAAACGCTTTGGCAAGTTCATTATCAAGATCGCGACCTGATACCCCTAATACGCCGCGTCGTACTTCACCATGCTCAATAATCTGTTCAACAAGGTTGTTAACCATATTGGCTGGGATAGCGAAACCAATACCAACGTTACCGCCATTTGGGGCGACAATCGCAGTATTAATACCGATGAGTTCACCTTTTAAGTTAACTAATGCACCGCCAGAGTTACCACTATTTATCGCGGCATCAGTTTGGATAAAGTTTTCTAGCATTTCAATGCCTAAACCACTGCGGCCGAGTGCGCTGACTATTCCTGACGTTACAGTTTGTCCAAGCCCAAATGGGTTACCGATGGCAACTGCAAAATCACCAACGCGGATGTCGTCAGAATCAGTTTGCTTAATCGCGACTAAGTTTTTCGCTTCAATTTGCAGCAGGGCAATATCAGACTCTTTATCTGCGCCAATGAGTTTAGCAGTGACTTCGCGACCATCATGTAAACCGACTTTAATATCGTCTGCACCGTTAATAACGTGGTTATTAGTAATGATATAGCCTTTATCAGCATCGATAATGACCCCTGAACCTAACCCTCTAAAAGGACGTTCTTGAACTTGTTCTTGTGGAGCGTTAGGACCAAAGAAGTAGCGAAATACATCAGGGACGCGTTGTTTTGATACTTGAGTACCAGATACTGCTACTGATACCACCGCAGGTGTAGTGCGTTCTAGCATTGGCGCTAAACTAGGAATAGCTTGGCCGTCAACCGCTTGTGGAATGGCAGCGAGCGATAGTGTTGGTGCTATGGCTAACGATGCCGTTAATAACGCAGCAGAAAGTAAACTTAATTTGGTTTTCATCTATGGATAGCTCCTGTATGCATTCAAGCTTTATGACATTAAAATATGTGGTTTGATGACATAAAATATGTGGCTTGAGGGCATTATTTTAAAGTTAAATATCGTTAATCATTTATATTAGTGCTGTTGCGAGCCCGTTTTGAAATGGTGAGCTAATCAGTTCGTTTGCAATAACAAGTAAGTAAAAAATAAGTCAGTTGACGATAATCAATCAGAGTAGTGCTCATCTGGTTAGTTGCATTTTTATTAACAAAGGTTAATTTGATCCTTTGAAGCCATTACTCGTATTTGTTGTTTAATGTTATTATTCGCAGCAATTATTTGATGTAAGAGAGTCGTAATCGTGTCGCAGTTAACCCCTTGGCAGCATTATCAGCAAGACCTTACCCGAGAAGATTTTTCACATGATGCCGCACAAGAAAAAGCGGTAAAATCATTACAACGCGTTTACGATGAATTAATGGTCGCGGCTAAGCCGATATCTGGTATTAATAAATTGTTTGCTGCCGTTGGGGTTAAATCAACACCAGCAGCGGTAAAAGGCTTGTATTTATGGGGCGGCGTTGGTCGCGGTAAAACCTATTTAATGGATACTTTTTTTGACTCATTGCCTATTGAGCAAAAACTACGAGCTCATTTTCATCGGTTTATGCATCAAATCCATCATGACTTAGGCGAGTTAAAAGGTGTACAAGATCCGCTATTGTCTATAGCCAAGAAGATGGCGTCGCAATATAAAATTATTTGTTTTGATGAGTTTTTTGTCTCAGATATTACCGATGCCATGTTGTTGGGGACTCTATTTCAAGCATTGTTCAAAGAAGGGGTCGCACTCGTTGCTACCTCAAACATCATTCCTGATGAATTATATAAAAACGGTTTACAGCGAGCGCGTTTTTTACCTGCGATTGCGTTGATTAATCAACAATGTGAAATTCTCAATGTCGATTCAGGTATCGATTACCGTCTTCGCACCTTAGAGCAGGCTGAGATTTATCATCATCCACTCGATGAACAAGCAGACATCAATTTGTTGCATTACTTTGATCAACTCGCGACCGAATCAGAAAGACTTACTGCACCGATAGAAATTGATGGCCGTGCCATTCGCATTCGTCAACAGTCACAAGGTGTACTGTTAATTAATTTTCGTGATCTCTGCGATGGCCCTCGTTCACAGCGAGATTACATGGAAATGGCATGCCTTTATCATACTGTGTTATTGAGTGGATTAGAGCAAATGGGTTCACAGCAAACTGGTGATGATATTGCCAGACGCTTTTTAGCCATGGTTGATGAGTTTTACGAGCGAAATGTGAAATTGATTATTTCTGCGCAAGTGGAATTAGAGCAGATTTATACCGATGGCCAGTTAACGTTTGAGTTCAGACGTTGTCGCTCAAGACTGATTGAAATGCAATCGAGAGAGTATCTGGCGCTGGAACATTTACCATAGGCTAGCAGTGAGATTTTTAAAAAAAGCAGGCGGTTAATTATTCAGCCGAAATAGAGCAGTTTATTTAAAATATTATCAGAAATCAGGTGATCTTTGCTGTGGCTTTGCGTATAATCTGCGACCTGCCCGCGTTAATCCGCCAATTTGGGCGGAAGTTGTAAGCCAATATTCATGTTCGAAGGGGCAAGAATCGGTAATTTTGTGTTGATTGCAACCTGCAGTCGGCATGTGAGACAGAAAATTAACTTTGGGTTTTTGTAATAATGAAGACTTTTACTGCTACACCAGAAACTGTAACTCGTGACTGGTTTGTTGTTGACGCTGAAGGCAAAACTTTAGGCCGTATCGCAACTGAAATCGCAACTCGCTTACGTGGCAAGCATAAGCCAGAATACACTCCACACGTTGACACCGGTGATTACATCATCGTTATCAATGCTGAAAAAGTGACTGTAACTGGTAATAAAGCAGCCGGTAAGATCTACTACTCTCATTCAGGCTTCATTGGTGGCATTAAGCAAATCAGCTTTGAGAAGCTTCAAGCTCATAAGCCTGAAATGATCATCGAGAAAGCAGTTAAGGGTATGTTACCAAAAGGTCCTTTGGGCCGTGCCATGTTCCGTAAACTTAAAGTTTATGCTGGCACAGAACATAACCACGCTGCACAACAACCACAAGTTCTTGATATCTAAACGGGAGGAGTAAGCAAATGTCTGCAACTCAGTACTACGGCACTGGCCGTCGCAAAACATCTACAGCTCGCGTTTTCGCTAAAGCAGGTAGTGGCAATATCGTTGTAAACCAACGTCCTTTGGATGTTTATTTTGGTCGTGAAACTGCTCGTATGGTTGTTCGTCAACCATTAGAATTAGTTGAAATGACTGATAAATTAGACATCTATGTAACAGTTAAGGGCGGTGGTACTACTGGCCAAGCTGGTGCAATTCGTCACGGTATTACCCGTGCACTATTGCAACTAGACGAAGCTTTACGTCCTACTCTACGTACCGCTGGTTTTGTTACCCGTGATGCTCGTAAAGTTGAACGTAAGAAAGTTGGTCTACGTAAAGCACGTCGTAAGCCACAATTCTCTAAGCGTTAATTCGTTTTTTGGATTCAAAAAACCCAGCTTATGCTGGGTTTTTTATTGCCTAAATTTTATCACTTTACACTGCAGCAATTTTATTCATCAGCAGCTATCAAGCGCTCTTTTGTCCTGCGAGTTCAGCTCTTAATACACTGGATATTAACCTAGCCTGGAATAAGTCACTTCTCCTTACCCGTAAAACAAGTCGCAAGTTTGATATGACATAGGCCGAAAGTGGTTATTTTACCTTACTTAGTTTCATCTCTTATACCAGCGCTTATTTCCCGTTCAGGTTAACTTTTTTGGCATTAGGTATTAGGCATGAGGTTTACAAGCTTGTGACTTATAAGGTCGAAATGCATTGAATAAAGATGTACTACTAATAGTGCTCACTAGATTGAACGTTTTGATTTAAGACAGCAGGGGACTTGGCGTATTAAGGTAATGTATTTATAAGGCAGATTAAACGCAGTTGCCAATCATGCTTAACGTCTTCTTAGGCTAATCAAGCAGATATTGAATATAATAAGGCTCAATAAAAGAGAGGCTAAAACATGAATATACCGTTATTAATGAGTGCATTTGGGTTAGTTTTAATCCTTGAAGGGCTAGGTCCATTACTTTTTCCTAACAAGTGGCAAAAATATTTATTAGAGCTTTCGACACAAAAGCAAAATGTTCTCAGACGCTTAGGTGGCTGCTTAGTAACAACAGGAGCCGTTTTATTGATCATTTTTCAATAAAATACTTGCCTATAACCCCCTAAAACCTGTTAAAATTCTATTTTATACCACAAGACGTTGCAGCTAATAATGGGCAAAAATGTAGTCGTACTCGGCACTCAATGGGGTGACGAAGGCAAAGGTAAGATTGTCGACCTTTTAACAGAACAGGCAAAATACGTAGTTCGTTACCAAGGCGGCCATAATGCTGGTCACACTTTGGTAATTGATGGTGAAAAAACCGTTCTTCATCTTATTCCGTCTGGGATTTTACGTGATAACGTAAAATGCATTATCGGTAATGGTGTGGTTGTTGCTCCTGATGCGTTGATGAAAGAAATCAACATGCTCAAAGGACGTGGCGTACCTGTAGAAGAGCGTTTATTAATTTCTGAAGCATGTCCGCTTATCCTTCCGTTCCATTGTGCATTGGATATTGCTCGCGAGAAAGCGCGCGGTAATCAAGCCATTGGTACAACTGGACGTGGTATTGGTCCTGCATATGAAGACAAAGTTTCTCGTCGCGGTTTACGCATCGGTGATTTGTTTAATGCAGAACTTTTCGCAACTAAGTTAAAAGAAGTGATGAAATATCATAACTTCATGCTAACTGAGTATTACAAAGTTGAAGCTGTTGATTATCAGCAAACACTTGATGATGCATTAGCGATTGCTGATTATCTGAAAAGTATGTGTACTGATGTCAGTGAAATGCTTGATGCTGCGCGTAAAGCGGGTGAGCCGATTCTATTTGAAGGCGCTCAAGGCACATTATTGGATATCGACCACGGTACTTATCCATTCGTGACGTCATCAAACACAACAGCTGGCGGTGTAGCGACAGGTTCAGGTTTTGGTCCTCGTCATTTAGACTATGTTTTAGGCATCATGAAAGCTTACACGACTCGCGTCGGTGCTGGTCCATTCCCAACAGAATTAGCCAACGAAATTGGCGATTATATTGGTGAGAAAGGCCAAGAGTTTGGTGCAACGACTGGTCGTAAACGTCGTCCAGGTTGGTTGGATGCAGTGGCCATGCGCCGTGCGGTTCAAATCAATAGCGTTAGTGGTTTTTGTTTAACTAAATTAGACGTTTTAGACGGTCTAAAAGAAGTTAAAATCTGTGTTGGCTATCAATATCCTGATGGAACAGTTTCTAAGGTAACTCCTTTGGCTGCAGAAGGTTATGATTTAGTTACGCCAATATACGAAACTATGCCTGGTTGGAGTGAAAACACTTTTGGTGCTACATCAATCGAGCAGTTGCCTACCGCGGCAATGAACTATATCAAACGTCTTGAAGAGTTATTAGAGACGCCTATTGATATTATCTCTACTGGGCCGGACAGAAATGAAACCATGATTTTGGTTAGTCCGTTCAAGTAAACTAAAGAGGCCGCGATAAGCGGCCTTTTTAATGAGCCTAATTAATGCTTGTAACAGTTTCTACTCAAGAAATACGCTATACTGCCGATGGATAAACCATGAAAGTGTCAGCGAGAATCCTTATGTTGCGTATCTGTTTATTGTTATTGAGTGTCGTTTCCATCAATGTATTTGCGGTGACAGAAGCCGTCGATATCTATAGCGATCAACAATTGATTTCGCTCATCCGCTCAAATCAATATTTACAACGCGTCAAAGCAGACGACTGTCAGTTGGTTCAAGATATTGAAGCCCGTGCTGAAGTATTACAGCAACCCATGTATCAGTTTTTATGGGGTGAAATGCTTAATAACGGTGTGTGTGTCAAGGCTCATCCTTCTCGCGGTATGGCATTGCTGCAAACTTCTGCCGAGCAAGGCAGTGCTGAAGCGATGGTAAAATTGGCAGATTATTATTATCGCGGTAAACTAGTGGTTAAAGATCCCAATCGTGCAGTGCAATATGTGTTGCCTGCGGCAGCTAATGGGGATTTAACCGCAAGAATGACATTAGTTCGTTTGTTTGGTGAAGGCTATGGAAGTCCTGCCGATTATGAACTTGGCTATCATTGGTTATATAACAGTATATTTGATGACGATGCTCAACAGAAAAAAGCTTCGTCTTTATTACAGATGCTCGCTGCAAAAATGCCTGCCAGTATAGTGGCCAGGGCACAGCAGCCACAGCTGTACACACGTTAAAGGCTCCACAATATGGAGCGAATTATTTGGAAATTGAATGATCAACGATCCTCATTTTGAGAGAGAACAAGACAAGTACGACAATCCTATTCCTAGCCGTGAGTATATTTTAGAATACTTGCGTGCCCAAAAGTCTCCTGTTACCCGCGATAAAATAGCTGAAGCATTATCCATTACCGATGAAGTGCCATTAGAAGCACTTCGTCGTCGTTTACGTGCGATGGAACGTGATGGCCAGTTAGTCTTTACTCGCGGGCAAAGCTATGGCTTACCTGAGCGTATGGATTTATTGTCTGGTACCGTTTTAGGCCACCGCGATGGATTTGGCTTCTTTAAGCCTGATGAAGGCGGTGATGATTTATTTATCAGTAATCGCGATATGCTGATGTATTTCCATGGCGATAAAGTGCTAGCACAAAAAGCGGGTACTGATCGTCGTGGTCGTCGTGAAGCTCGAATTGTGCGCTTAGTTCATGAGCGAACCGCTGCCTTAGTTGGCCGTTACCACGTCGACGCCGGTATGGGCTTTGTGATTGCAGATGACAGACGCATCACCCAAGAAATATTAATCGCCAGCGAAGATACCCTAGGCGCCCGCGCCGGTGATGTGGTGGTGGTTGAGTTAACCCGTCGCCCTGGTCGTTTTGTTAAAGCGGCAGCGAAAGTGACCGAAGTCTTGGGTAAGACCATGGCACCGGGTATGGAAATTGAAATTGCCTTACGTAATTATGATTTACCCCACACTTGGTCAGCGATTATTGAGAAAAAACTCAAACGTATTCCTGACGAAGTCACCGAAGAAGATAAATTAGGTCGCGTCGATTTACGCCATTTACCCTTGGTCACTATTGATGGCGAAGATGCCCGTGATTTTGATGATGCGGTATATGCTGAAGCAAAACCAAGTGGCGGCTGGCGTTTATGGGTGGCGATAGCTGATGTGAGCCATTATGTACGTACTGATTCAGCATTAGATACTGAAGCGCGCGCACGTGGTAATTCGGTGTATTTCCCGTCGCAAGTTATTCCTATGCTGCCTGAAAAAATATCTAATGGCTTGTGTTCATTAAAGCCAAAAGTCGACCGTTTATGTATGGTTGCTGAGATGACAATTTCTGCAGCGGGTAAGTTATCGGGCACCAAGTTTTATCCAGCAGTAATGCATTCTCATGCTCGTTTTACCTATACCCAAGTTGCTGACATGCTAGAAGGTGGCCCAATAGCTTCTGAGCATGAAGCGCTATTCCCACATTTATTATGTTTGCAGTCGTTATATCTCATCTTAGATGAGCGTCGTGCTGAACGTGGTGCTATTGCATTTGAAACCTTAGAAACGCAGTTCATCTTTAATGAGCAGCGTAAAATTGACAAGATCGTCCCACGAGGCCGTAACCAAGCGCATAAAATCATTGAAGAATGTATGATTTTAGCTAACGTGGCTTCGGCAAAGTTTGTCAAAAAACACAAAGGTGAGGTGCTGTATCGTGTGCATGAAGCGCCGTCAGAACAAAAACTGGCTAACTTTAAAGAGTTTCTTGCTGAGCGCGGCTTAAGCATGGACGGTGGCTTAGAGCCAACCCCGACTGACTATCAAAATCTGATGTTAAAAATTGCTGACCGTCCTGACTTTGAGTTAATTCAGGTGATGTTATTGCGCTCAATGCGCCAAGCAGTTTACAGCCCAGATAACGAAGGTCATTTTGGTTTAGCATTAGAAGCGTATTCGCATTTCACTTCGCCAATTCGTCGTTACCCTGATTTGATTTTACATCGAGTGATTAAGTATTTACTCGCAAAAGAGCAGGGCGATGTCACCGACAAGTGGACTCAAGATGGCGGTTATCTTTATCAGCTTGAAGAGTTAGATCTATTAGGTGAAGAATGTTCAACCACCGAGCGCCGCGCAGATGAAGCCACTCGCGATGTCAGTGATTGGTTAAAATGTGAATACATGCAAGATCACGTCGGTGATACCTTTGATGCCGTCATTGCTTCAGTCACTAGCTTTGGTCTGTTTGTTAGATTAAACGAATTATTTATTGATGGCTTAGTACACATATCAAGCCTTGCCAGCGACTACTACCAATTCGATCCAATGCGTCAACGACTGGTTGGTGAAAACACTCGCCAAGTGTATCAAGTGGGTGATGCTGTTACTGTTAAGGTTGCTGCGGTTAATCTTGATGATCGTCAAATTGACTTGTTGATGGTGGGTGACAATAGTAAAGGCGCAGGCAAATCGGCACGTAAAGGCAGCAAGCCTTCAACGGCTCGTGAACGAGTGAATGTTGAAGGGGCTAAAGCCGCACGTAAAGGTAAGTCGACAGATAAACCTAAGTCAGACAAATCTAAGTCTGATAAGCCTAAGGCCAGTAAACGTCGCTCAAGCAATAAAGCGTCATCGCCTGCGAGCAAGCCACTGGCGGCAAAGAAGTCCACCGCGGCAGAGCAAAAAGCTGATACCACAAAACCGAATTCTAGCGTTAAGAAAACCCCTGCCAAGCGCAGCAAGAGAAAGTAATTAAATGAAAAAACAAGATACCATTTTTGGCATTCATGCCGTTGAAGCATTATTAAATCATAGCCCTGAACGTGTGATTGAACTTTGGCTGTTACAAGGCCGTGATGACGAACGCTTAACGCCATTGATTAATATCGCATCAACTTTTGGTACTACATTGCAACGTGCTGCACGTAAAGTGTTAGACGACAAAGCGGGTAGCTCACAACACCAAGGTATTGTCGCGCGTGTAAAAGCGGTAAAACCTTTGACAGAAACTGATTTAGACGCATTACTTGATAAAACAGAAGTGCCTTTTTTACTCATTTTAGACGGTGTAACCGACCCACATAATCTTGGTGCTTGCTTACGTAATGCTGATGCCGCTGGGGTACATGCGGTTATTGTACCTAAAGATAATTCAGTTGGATTAACCTCAACCGTCAGCAAAGTGGCTTGTGGCGCAGCAGAAACGGTACCGTTATTCCAAGTGACCAATCTTGCTCGTACCATGCGCCATCTTCAAGACAAAGGTGTTTGGATTGTCGGCACAGCAGGCGAAGCAGATGGTAATGTATATCAAGCGGACCTTAAAGGGCCTCTAGCGATTGCTATGGGTGCTGAAGATAAAGGTTTGCGTCGTTTGTCACGCGAAGGCTGCGATTCGTTGGTTTCAATCCCAATGGCTGGCAGTGTGTCGAGCCTTAACGTGTCCGTTGCCACTGGGGTATGCTTATTTGAAGCCGTCAGGCAGCGTTTAGGTTAATTATTGCCTGCAGTAGAACGACATAAAAAAAACGGCGATATTTATCGCCGTTTTTTATTATCTCGAGTTCAGCTTGTGTTAGGTTATTGATGGGTGTCAGTCTTTAGCTTTTACAATCAAAGCCAGAATAAACATTAGCGTCTGCCAATTTCGTTATCGACATCCTCGTCATCTAACTCCTCTGGTATCAAGGTTTCTTCGCTCACACTGGCATAAGAGGTATTATATTCAGCTTGCTCATCAGCATCATCAAACTCATCATTGGTTGATTCCGGTTGGACATCGAATGCATCTTCAGCGGGATTGATCATTTGTTCGTTGACCATTTCAATGTCAACACGTGGATCAAATGATGCTGCTAATGGCGAGCTGACTAAGTCGCCCCCGGCCATCATGTAATCTCCAGTACTTGTTTGCTCAGCTTTTTGACGCACATTAATCCACAGTAGCCTTGCCAGTAAGGTGAATGAGCACATCGCCATAAATCCATATAGCATTTGATCACCTAATGCTTGCATTAAGCCAGAAGCGACTAAAGGACCAATACTTGCGCCAATACCAAAGGTGACTAAGATTGTGGCAGATAGCCCTACCCGCTCATGTTGTTCAACGCGCGAATTGGCTAATGCAGTTGCTAATGGATACAAGGTAAACGCTAAAATACCAAATAAGCTGGTTAATATTAACGAAGACACTGCGTGGAATGGGATTATCGTAATGATCAACACTATGACGCCTAATAAAGCGCAGTTAATTCGAATTAATAAGCTACGAGAGATGACATCGGATAATTTACCCATTGGCCATTGGGCTAGCAATCCTGCAAAAATGGTACACGACATATAGAGCGCAACGTGCTCAGGATCAATACCTTTAGCCGTGGCATAAGAGGGAGCCAAACCATAAAAACAGCCGACTATCATGCTTCCTAAGGCTATGGTTGTCAGAGCTTGGGGTGCTCTTTTCCAATAGAGTCCCATTTGTAATGGGGCTGGTGTTAACGGTTCGGGGTGAATTCTGCGCGTGATCGAAATCGGTACGATACATAAGGCAAAACAGATGGCAATCAACAGCAGTGGCTCTAAGCCTAAATCGGGATATAAACTAATGGCTCCTTGCCCAGCCATTAGCGCTAGATAAGATACGATCATGTAGCTCGCAAAAACAGTACCACGTTGGTTGTTTTCTGCCTGCTCGTTGAGCCAGCTTTCTAACACCATATATTGGCACATCATTCCCATACCCACTGCGAGGCGCAATACTAGCCAAATGGCTAAATTATCGATGAGGGCATGACCCAATGCAGAGGCAGTCACTATGCCCGCACAGGCAACAAAAGCACGAATATGACCGACTTGCGCAATCAGTTTATGGCCAACTTTAGAGCCGCAGACTAGGCCAATATAGTAAGCTGACATCATGCCACCAATCCATATTTGTGGCACCTGCATTGTGGTAAGGCTTAGGCCTAAGTATGTGGTCAGTAGACCTGCAGCAAGCACCATCAAAAAGGTGGTGCTATATAATGAGGCAAAACTGCGTAGCGGGCTGTCCATAACTTGGCCTTTATTTTTTCAGTAAGGCCTCGTTTGCCTCATTGATTAATGGTCTTGTTTCGCTTCATTTAAGGTCAATAATTATTGAAACGTATACAACAAGTTGAATGTGGTGATGGTGTCAGTATTTTTACTGTCATCAGGAACCACTTCAGTGTACTTGATGTTCATACCTATTTTAAATGCCCAATCTTGAATAAAGGTGTTTTTATAACTCATATCAAGGGTTAAGGTATTATTAGTCTGACCTGTTTCAGCTGTCACATCAGCATTAAAGCTAGTGTACTCTTGCAGTTTAACTGTGTATTTGGCCGCCGAACGTAAAATAATATCGCGGTTTGCATCAGGATCGGGTTCTGCAACACTGCCTTGTGGTTGGTCGTAACGATAACCCGGACCAGCTTCAAGGCTCAGTTTTGTTCTATTGTTCTTAATTAAATCAAAACCATAACCTGTTGAAATAGTAGATATTCGAGTGTACGAACCAAATTGATCCCAAGTAAATTCACCACGGCCAAATATATAACCGCGCTCTAGCTTGTAGTTAGACTGTAAGTATAATTCGTAACGCTCAGCAGTAGACTCATTACCATCAGCCGCATAATAGGCCTTTAATGTTGCTTCTTGCTTAGTGTTCTTCGAATCATAAGTTAAATAAGTTCGACCGTTGAAGTTTTTAGTTTCGTTGTTACCGCTATTTAATTGCAAGCCTGCTTCTACCTCAGCATTAAAACTGCTGGGTGGTTCCTGATAATCAGGTGGAACTAAGGCCCATGCCGGAGCAGACAATAAAAAGAGGCAGCATGTTGTTACTATGTTTTTCATGGTCATCATTAAAGTGTTTTATTCTTGATGGCGTAAACGCGGTATTTCGGACTGCGGCCATCATACCTGTAATCAAGATTGCTGAAAAGAGTGAGTTAGTGCTTGAGTTTATCGTACACTTTATGTATCATCGCGCGCTCAAATCAGTCACTTTAATTCGTTCCTTGCCTCCACATTGGTCTGACTGAGCCAGAAAAGAGGCTACTTAACCGTAAGGAGCAATAAATGCGTCATTATGAAATCGTATTTATGGTTCACCCAGATCAAAGTGAACAAGTCCCAGGTATGATTGAGCGTTACACCGGTGTTATCACCGCTGCTAATGGTACAATCCACCGTTTAGAAGATTGGGGCCGTCGTCAATTGGCTTACCCGATCCAAGACCTACATAAAGCTCACTATGTTCTTTTGAACGTAGAAGCATCTGCAGAGTCTATCGAAGAACTAGAAACAGCTTTCCGTTTCAACGACGCTGTTCTGCGTAACATGGTAATGCGCACTAAAGTGGCCGTTACTGAAGCTTCTCCTATGGCAAAAGCAAGAGACGAACGTGATTCACGTCGTTCACCTTCTGATGACCGTAATGCAGAAGAAAGCGCTGAAGAAAACGCTGAATAATTTTTTTGAATAATCACTTAGTGTTGTCTGGCACGATAACTCGTACAAGACGATTAGATAGCCCAAGCGGGATTGCCCATGTGGTGATAACGGTAGAGCATAAATCACAGCGGCAAGAAGTAGAAATGTTGAGAAACGTCTACTGTTTGATCCAAGTGATATTAAGTGGTCCGCGCTTTAATAGCGTAGCAAATAAATTACAAGCAGGTGTGCAAGTTGATGTTGAAGGGTTTCTTTCACTACAACAAGGGCGAAATGGACAAAACCGTTTAGTCTTGCATGCTGAAAATGTCGAATTGAAAACTTAGGAGACTGTCAAAATGGCACGTTATTTCCGTCGTCGCAAGTTCTGCCGCTTCACCGCTGAAGGTGTTGTGGAGATTGATTATAAAGATATCGTTACTTTAAAGAACTACATCACTGAAAGCGGCAAGATTGTTCCTAGCCGTATCACTGGTACCAGTGCTAGATATCAACGCCAACTAGCTCGCGCTATCAAGCGTGCTCGTTATCTTTCTCTACTGCCATATACTGATTTACATCAGTAATATTGCAGTATTAATTCCTAATAGAATATAGAGGATTTGATAATGAATGTTATTTTGCTAGATAAAGTTGCAAACTTAGGTAGCCTAGGCGACCAAGTTTCTGTTAAAGCTGGTTATGCTCGTAACTTCCTTTTACCTTATGGTAAAGCAGTTGTAGCAAACGCAGCAAACACTGAAGTATTTGAAACTCGTCGTGCTGAATTAGAAGCTAAAGTAGCTGCTGAATTAGCTGCTGCGACAGTTCGTGCTGAAAAATTAACTGCATTAGAAGTTGTTGTTATTGCTTCTAAAGCAGGTGATGAAGGTAAATTATTCGGCTCAATTGGCAACCGTGATATCGCTGATGCAGTTACTGCAGCTGGCGTAGCACTTGCTAAATCTGAAGTTCGTTTACCTTTAGGTGCTTTACGCACTACTGGTAGCTTCGAAGTTGAAGTTCAAGTACACACTGAAGTTAAAGCTGTTGTTAAGATTTCTATCGTTGCAGAAGCTTAATTACGTTTTAGCGCCATAAAAAACACCGCCTCCGGGCGGTGTTTTTTTATGTGTATCATTTAATACTCATCCACTTCCAACAACACTTCCATGCACTATCTGGTTATATCGCGGTCGTTTAAATGTGTTATCTAATGAATGTTAACCAAGTAAACATTGCTATAAGGTTCACTTGGTTATGGTTTATTTAAGCTCAATCAACCACAGTCGGTTTCTTTTCTGGTATGTCAGTGACAGCTTTAGTTACTGATCCAGTTGCGAGATCAGCTTCTGCTTGTGTTTCATTAGTTGCTTCGTTGATGACTTCAGCTTCTACTTCACTTGCTGCTGGAGGTTTATTGGCGGCTTTATTTGCGACCCCTGCAGCGGCTTCAGTTGTCGCTTGGTTAGGTAACTCAGCTTTATCTTCAATATCTACAGTAGGGACCAATTTAGGTGCTGATTCACTCGAGAGTTCAGATTCTGCTTGTGCTTCATTAGTTGCTTCGTTGATGACTTCAGCTTCTACTTCACTTGCTGCTTGAGGTTTATTGGCGGCTTTATTTGCGACCCCAGCAGCGGCTTCAGTTGTCGCTTGGTTAGGTAACTCAGCTTTATCTTCAATATCTACTGTAGGGACCAATTTAGGTACTGATTCACCCGAGAGTTCAGATTCAATCGCGAGTTCTGTTGCAGCCTCTGCTTCATCAGTTGCTTCATTGAAGGCTTCAGTTGCTGCTTGAGGTTCATTGGCGGCTTCATTTACAACCTCTGCAACGACTTCAGTTGGCGCTTGGTTAGATAACTCAAGTTGATCTTCAGTATCTTCTGTAGAGACTAATTTAGGTGCAGATTCACTCGCGAGTTCAGATTCAATCGCGACTTCAGTTGTCGCTTGGTTGGATAATTCAACTCTATCTTCAGTATCTACATCTTCAGTAACAGCATCTCCAATATCTTCTGTAGGGACTAATTCAGGTGCTGATTCATCACTGAGATCAGTTGTTGCTTGTGCTTCTGTCGCGGCTTCAATTGCTTGGTCAGAGAACTCAGCTTTATCTTCAGTATCTGCTGTGGTGGTTAATTCAGGTACTGACTCAGTGATTGTTTCATTATCTAAATTGGTATTCGCTTCGATAGTGGCCTCAGTTGCTGTATCTGCTGGTATCTCGGTTTCTCCTGCAGTATTAGTCACTAAGGTTAATTCTTTTATCAAGTTATCAGCGTGATCGACTTTATCCATCATCCACAAAATATAACGAATATCGACATGCACGGCGCGAGTGATCGTGGGGTTAAAGAACCAGTCTTTAGTGATCGCTTCATAAGTTGAGTCGAAGTTAAGCCCAACTAATTCACCTTTACCATTAAATACCGGTGAGCCAGAGTTGCCGCCAGTGGTGTCGGCGCTGGATAAAAAATTAACCGGTACAGAGTTAAAATCAGCAGGCTTATCTAAACAAGACATAAACTGACAACTGCTTTGCTGTCTATAGACTGAAGTGACACGATGTTTGCCTAAGTCGTCAGCTTTAATTGCATCTAACAGCTTAGTCGGGGCATTGTAGGGAGCTTCACCGGTGTTTTTAGCCAGAATGCCTGCTAAACGAGTAAATGGCTGCTTGTATAACGCATCTTTAGATTGGTAACCATCAACCATGCCATAAGTTATGCGTAAGGTACGGTTAGCATCAGGATATACAGGCCAGTTATTTGATTTGTAATAGTCAATAATCGCTTTCATGTATTCCGGACGAACAGATGAAAGCTTACCGTAAAGTAATTTTTCGCTCTTTTCCATGGCCATATTGGTATCGTAAATAGCCACAGCTAATCGAATAAATGGGTCTCCGCTAACTTCAAACTCCTCTGCTGTTTTACTCATCCATGCAAGGCGTTTAGCCTGATCAGTGAGCTCAGTGAGTGCATATAAGCCTTCAACCTTTGACTCTAGCTCTTCAAAATCATCTGAAATGCTTAAGGCATTATCAAACACTTCGTTTTTAAGTGGTTGGCTGATATAGGCTTGTAAGTCTTGTAACCACAAGATTTTATCAACCACCGGATCAAAGCTACTATCGATACGTTTAAGTGCCGCTTTAAACATTTTCATATCACGAAGCTGAAACCCAGATTCACGTTGATCATTGGGTTTCTTTCTTTCTTGAGCTAAACGGTAAAGCTTGCTCGCGGCTTGTAGCATTTCGCTAGATTGGGCATTTTTAAAGAAATAAGTGGTTTGCATTTGTTGATGTTGTTCGGCGAGTAACGCTTCAAGGTTATTGATTAACTCTTGATTAGCGCCAGGATCTTTTTTAAGCCAAGCGAGAAAGTCATTTTCACGTTGCTGCTTAATGCCGACAATATCAGTTGCGCTGAAACCATCTAATAAGCCATTGAGTTTCTTCATCCGGTTAGCCATAGAGGCGATTGTACCGGCATATTTAAGCGCGATATCGTTATCGACATCACCCATTAAAGTGATGGTGTCAATTTGTAATTGGTAGCGTTTTGCGTAAGTTGGGTATATCCAATCACTGGCAAATTGTAGTTCACTGGTTAAATTGTAACGGCTGGTAGAACCTGGAAAACCGGCAACAAAGATACCATCGCCAGCTTTTACTCCATCGGCATTAATTTTTAAATAGCTTTTAGGCCGGTATGGCACGTTATTTTTATTAAACGTTGCTGGCTTGCCGTCTTTACCCACATAGGCGCGTAAAAAAGTAAAATCGCCAGAATGACGAGGGTATTCATAGTTGTCGATGTCGCCGCCAAATCCGCCAACACTCTTGGGTGGTGCATACACCAAACGCACGTCTCGAATAATTAACTGTTTTGTCAGATAATATTCTAATCCATGATGAAAGCTGTTAACCGAACATCGATAGTTGTCATCTGCTTCACAGAGTTTAATTAAGGCTTTACTGTTAGTTTCTATGCCTTCAAAGCGAGCCATAGGTTCGGTGCTTAAGTTAGCCATTACTTCATCGGTCACATTGGTGACCGCTTGGGTAATGTATAAACGTTCATTTGGCCCTGCGGAAGGTTCCTCTGCTTGGGTGTTTGCTAAAAAGCCATTTGCGAGGTAATTATGTTCTTTTTTACTGTTATATTGTATGCCGCGATAAGCACAATGATGGTTTGTGACAACTAGGCCTTGGGGGGATACAAAACTGGCGGTACAATAGCCCAAACTGACGACTGCATTCATTGGGTACTGCCCTAAGTCGGCCAGTTGTGATGCGGGAATATCAATACCACGTTGCTGAAGTTTGTCTGCAATGGATGGCATTTGATATGGCTGCCATTGGCCTTCATCGGCCAAAGCTAGGCCAGATGTCAGCACCAGTGCTGCAACGAGTATGATACGCATGTTATTTTTCCTTAAATGATTATTTGCGTTTGACGAAGTTGTTATTTGAATTCGTAATGACAGCGAAATAAGCTACACCACGGTGTTATACCATATTTTATAAAGTCGTTGTAAATTGGGAGTGTTAATGTCACAGCAAGGTGCTTTTAAAGCAAGAAACAGGCAGAGAGATGTAGAAGTTAATGCCTTAAAATTGCCTCCTCACTCTATTGAAGCTGAACAATCCGTCTTAGGTGGGTTGATGCTAGATGCTGAAGCGTGGGATCGTGTTTCTGAAGCGGTTGTGCCAGAAGATTTTTATTCTCGTTCTCATCGAATGATTTTTACGGCAATGCAACGTTTAATGGAATCTGGCCAACCGCTGGATTTGATTACCGTATCTGAACAACTCGAAATTGAAGATCAATTAGATGATGCCGGCGGCTTTGCTTACTTAGGCGAAATTGCCAAAAATACTCCCAGTGCCGGTAATATTTTATCTTATGCGGATATTGTGCGCGAACGTGCCGTGGTGCGTGACATGATTGCTGTAGCCCATGAAATTGCTGATGCAGGTTACAATCCTGAAGGGCGTGATTCTGGTGCATTATTAGATTTAGCCGAAACTAAAGTCTTTAAAATTGCTGAAATGCGAACCAATGCCAATGAAGGCCCTGAAAACATTAAAAGTATTCTTGAAAAAACCGTCGATAGGATTGAACAGCTTTATAACAATCCTCATAACGGGGTAACCGGCGTTTCAAGTGGTTTTAATGACTTAGATAAAATGACCGCCGGGTTTCAGTCTGGCGACCTAATTATTGTTGCCGCACGTCCTTCGATGGGTAAAACCACCTTCGCGATGAACTTGTGCGAACAAGCCGCCATGAATGAAGATAAGCCAGTGCTTATTTTTAGTCTCGAGATGCCATCAGAACAGATCATGATGCGTATGCTGGCCTCACTCGGCCGGGTTGATCAAACCAAAATTCGTACTGGTCAATTAGATGATGAAGATTGGGCTCGCGTGTCATCAACCATGGGAATTATGCTTGAGCAAGGTAAAATGTACATCGATGATGGCTCAGGGTTAACCCCGACAGAAGTTCGCAGTCGTGCCAGACGGATTGCGCGTGAGCATGGCGGCTTATCAATGATCATGATCGATTACCTGCAGTTAATGCAGGTGCCAGCGTTAAAAGATAATCGTACTTTAGAAATTTCAGAAATCTCTCGTTCATTAAAAGCTTTAGCCAAAGAGTTAGAAGTGCCTGTTATTGCTTTATCACAGCTTAACCGCTCGCTAGAGCAACGTGCCGATAAGCGCCCAATTAACTCTGACTTGCGTGAATCGGGTGCGATTGAGCAAGATGCCGATTTGATCATGTTTATCTATCGTGACGAAGTGTATAACGACAGCTCAGAAGATAAAGGCACCGCTGAAATCATTATTGGTAAACAGCGTAACGGGCCGATTGGGCGAATTCGACTGGTATTCCAAGGTCAGTTCTCTCGTTTTGATAATTATGCTGGGCCGCAATTCGAAGAAGATTAATCATTGATTAGATTATATTTGTGTTTTTAGTATCGTTATTTATGATACGAGTTTATCTCTGTTAGTGAGGGGTTCTTTATGGCACTAAACCTCCTAACAGGCAGCAAGCCGCGCCATGTTATTTATTGTTAATTAAGGCAATCTATTGAAACCTTTTCCCCGTGCAGAAATCAGTCGTTACGCATTACAAAGTAACCTAGCACAACTGCGTCTTATTGCACCAGATAGCAAAATTATGGCTGTGGTTAAAGCCAATGGTTACGGTCATGGTCTGCTAAACGTTGCAGAAAGTGTTGGCATATTAAATTTTATAGAAAGTGCAGGTAAATATTACGGCGGCGCCGATGGCTTTGGTTTAGCAAGGCTGGAAGAAGCATTGGAGCTTAGAGACGGTGGCGTAAAAGGTAAGCTTCTATTATTAGAAGGTTTTTTCCGCCAGTCTGACTTGCCGTTGTTGGTCACCCATAATATCGACACTGTCGTGCATCATGAATCACAACTGCAAATGCTTGAAACCATTAAGCTCGATAATCCGGTCACCGTATGGATAAAAATCGATACTGGTATGCATCGTATCGGCTTTAGTTTAGAGCAGTTTTCCGGCATATATCAGCGTTTAATGGCTTGCCCACAAGTGGCTAAACCGATCCATTTGATGACCCATTTTGCCTGTGCAGACGAACCTGATAATCAGCTGACTCAAAAGCAGATGGATGCCTTTGAACAACTGACAAGTCACTTAGATGGCGATCGTACTTTAGCCAATTCAGCCGGAACATTATTTTGGCCATTAAGCCAAGCAGATTGGATAAGACCAGGCATCGCACTTTATGGCATATCTCCAGTTGTTGGCGACAAAGGGATTAACCATCAACTGATTCCGGCTATGGAACTGGTGTCTAATTTAATTGCTGTTCGTGAGCATAAAGCCGGTGATAGCGTGGGCTACGGTGCCGTGTGGACCGCGAAACAAGATACCCGCTTAGGTGTAGTGGCTATGGGTTACGGTGATGGATATCCGCGTAATGCGCCAGAAGGTACACCGGTGTGGATTAATGGCCGCAGGGTGCCAATTGTTGGCCGAGTATCGATGGATATGCTAACGGTAGATCTGGGCGCAGATGCGCAAGATAAAGTCGGTGACAGCGTGCAGCTTTGGGGTAAAACCCTCGCGGTAGAAGAAGTTGCTGAGCATATTGGCACTATTGCTTATGAGTTAGTGACTAAATTAACCCCACGGGTAGTGGTTGAGTTACTTGACTAGCAACGTAACCATGCTGCGCTTTGCCCAATACGCTGTTGCGTCTTGGGCATTTTAGTTTATGCGGCACCATTTTAGCTGAAATATCATTCGTCTTTACAAGCTTATACATCTTCAAAACAAATTTCGATAAACACATTGCCGTGCTTATGACTAAAGGGCATCATAATTTTTTTGCCGCGGGCTTTGTGGGAAATAGTATGATTTTTGCCAGAGACGACGGCCGGAGTGGCCATATCAAAATCATATCCTTTTTCACTTAATAAATTTTTAGCTCCACCCGTCACCATATTGGTTATTTCACCGACTAAATCGGTTATGTCCTCATTAATGGATTCTGGTTTTTCCCCTAGCATATTGTTCATTATTTCAAGAATTAATGATTGTTCGAAGGTAATCGACAGTGAGCCGCGGGTTTTAGGACTTATCATGCCCATTAAGCCTGATACGTCACCTTTTGCAATATCATGATTTTTCAACTGTGGCTTACCAGGCGTTAACTCAATAGTTGCCATTGTTGAGATAACATTGATTAAAGAAACAAGGAATGGGTTAATGAATTCAACGTTCATAGGCTAAGCGATCCTTCTAGATTCAAAAATTGGCGATAGGTCATAGGCAGAGAATAGACAGAACATCACGTTACACGACCCTATCATGATAAACCATCATAGTTACTGATTTTTATAAATGCTTACTATATCAGCAAAATGGAATGCAGCTTCAAGCTTAGAACACAAAAATGAAATTGAAAGAGACGTCAGTTGCAAAAACAAATATTAAGTTGAAATTGAGAGGTTTACACATTGATAATGTATTTACATTACTGATTTCTTAATCCTATCTTGCTGATAATTTAATCGTTTTGTATCAGTAATATGGTCAATCTAGGATGAGGTAAATCAATAGCTTAAGCGGGTTAACTTATCGCTCGAGCCGTTCAATTAGCTTAATAAGGAGAAATAGAGATTGATGAAAGTTGACGCTTTTTTGGTTAATTCCTTTACTGCCAATGGAAGCGGAGGAAACCCAGCAGGCGTAGTATTGCAGGCAGATAATTTGTCTAACGAACAAAAGTTAGCAATAGCACAGGTTGTTGGTTATTCAGAAACTGCTTTTGTATCTCAAGATGATGAAGTCGACTTTGGCTTGTCTTTTTTTACCATATCGGGTGAAGTTGACTTCTGTGGGCACGCTACCTTAGCTGCATTCTCAATAATGTATAAAAAAGGAGTCATCACCGCAGGGCGATATGTCCAAAGGACTAAAGTCGGTTTACTTGCTGTGACTATAGCGTCTAATGGTCAAATAGTGATGGAGCAAAAGCTACCTGAATATCTTGGGGTGTATGGATACGAGGCTATATCAGAGTTAATTGGCATTGACGTGAAAACGTTAGCGTCAACACAATTACCAATCGAGGTTATTTCAACAGGCCTGCCTGATATTATGGTTCCAGTGCCATTTGGGTATCTAGATAAAATCCAAGTCAATGAACATTTACTCAGTGAATTCTGTAAAAAACATGATTTAGTTGGCCTACATGCTTTTGAATTGTGCGAGGAAAAAAGCGGCCTGACAGCGAGTTGTCGTAACTTTGCGCCTTTGTTTGGCATACCAGAGGAATCAGCTACAGGGAGTGCTAGCGGAGCATTAGCATGCTACCTAAGTAAATACCTTAGTAGTGAACATATGACTGACTTTACTTTCGAGCAAGGTAGGGCAATGAACTGTGTTTCAATCATTACAGCTTCAGTTGAGTCAAATGAATTAGCGACTCTCAAGGTGTTGGTCGGTGGTTTTGCTCAAGAGATTGGACAGCAGCAAATCTTCGTTTAACAAATAAGGATAGGCCGCGCGAAGTGGCGTTCTTATCTCAAGTGTGAAACCCGCCCAAACACTTGAGAGGTACTCTTTATTAAATTAATCACAGATAAAGAGTTTGATCTGTTTGGTGTGGTGTTAAACGGCCAGAGGTTATCAGAACGTCCGTTACATAAGCCGTTAGCACTCAAGGCGATGCAAAATATTTATACTACTCTGGACTATTTCAGCACTTTTCCCTGTCATATATGCAGTCGTGATGGCGCCTTCTTTAAGTAAACAGATAGCATTTATGAGATCCGGTGAAGCATTGTTTAGTTTGTTTTGAATAAGTTGGCGTACTTGTTCTTTGTGGTAACAGCAATAGCGAGAAATATCGCTTTCTGGGTTACTAAATTCTGCTGACGTATTGATGAAAAAGCATCCTCTAAAACCACCTAGTTCAGCTTCATTTCCACTAAACCAACTGTGTAACGATTGGAATAGAACATCGATTAACTCATGGTCGCTTGTTGTTTGTCTTAGCTTACGCTCTAGCCAGTTCATGAAGATTTGATGCCTTTGGTTTAACGCAGCCATGATCAAATCGTCTTTGCCGTTAAAGTGATTGTATAGAGTTTTTTTAGCTACTCCTGATACCTTAATGACTTCGTTAATTCCAATAGAGTTAATACCTTGTCGGTAAAAAAGATCTAGCGCTGTGTTTAACAGTAGCTCACGTTTCTTGCTCATCATGATTTCCATAAAACTAGTTGTCCTTATATTGACAAAAGTAGAACGACTTGTCTACAATTGCCGGTAGACAAGTCGTTCTACTTTTTGGGTGTTTATATGAATCGTTATTTGTTAGCTGTAATTGCTGGGATCGGGGCGTCATTTACCATTGGTTTATTGTCATTAATTGAAGCTAACATGGATAATGCTGTATTAATTATGGCTCCATTTGGAGCTACTGCAGTGCTTGTGTTTGGTGTGCCAAGTAGTCCATTGGCTCAGCCAAAAAATGTTATTTTTGGACATTTGGTTACGGCATTTATCGGAGTGTTTTTCTACCAATACATAGGCGTAACTCCGGTTACAGTCGCAATAGCGACGGGGTTAGGTGTTACCAGTATGTTGGTTTGCAAAACAACCCACCCACCTGCTGGAGCAAATCCAATTCTAATTATGCTTTCAGGGCAAGGATGGTTGTTTTTGGTTACCCCTGTATTAGTCGGTTCTGTTGTCATAGTTTTAATGGGTAAAGGGCTTCAAAAGCTTCAGGATTACCACTTTAAACCAGAATGCTAATTGATCTTTCCCTAAATCCGTAGACACTTGTTTCTCGATGACGGGTTAATGATATAATTAGCCATTATTTAGGGCTGCCTAGTTGTATTTGCTTAATTTATAACTTTCTTACTGGCTCCTTGTGCATAACCGATTAACTAAATGCAGCTAAAAACGTGCATCAATACCGCAAATTATGAGTGTAAAAAATTCAGTGAATACAACGCCAAAGCTAGTCATACCAAAAGATACGCTTGATCGCACCTTTTCCATAGCGCCGATGCTGGATTGGACTGATCGCCACTATCGCTACTTTGCCCGCTTAATGTCGAGCAAGGCGTTGCTGTATACCGAGATGATCACCACGGGTGCCATATTACAAGGTAAGGGCGATTATTTAGCTTATAACGAGCAAGAGCATCCAGTGGCATTACAGTTGGGTGGCTCTAACGCGGTGGATTTGGCAGCGTGTGCTAAGTTAGCTGCTGAGCGCGGTTATGATGAAGTAAACCTCAATGTAGGCTGTCCATCTGATAGAGTGCAAAATGGTCGCTTTGGTGCGTGTTTAATGGCCGAGCCTGAGTTAGTTGCGCAATGTGTTGATGCCATGAAGCAAGTCACCGATATTCCGATCACGGTAAAAACCCGTATTGGAATTGACGAGCAAGACAGTTATCAGTTTTTAACTGATTTTATTGAAATTGTCAGCGCACGAGGCTGTAGTGCATTTACGATTCATGCGCGTAAAGCCTGGTTACAAGGGTTAAGCCCGAAAGAAAACCGTGAAATTCCGCCGTTAGATTATGAACGGGTTTATCAGTTAAAGCGTGATTATCCACACTTGAACATTAGCATTAACGGTGGCATTAAAACCCTTGAAGAATCTAAGCTGCATTTAGCCCAGCTAGATGGAGTGATGGTGGGGCGTGAAGCTTATCAAAATCCTTATATATTGGCGCAAGTGGATCAGCAGTTGTGTGGACTCGATACACCAGTGATTACTCGTCAGCAAGTGATTGAGCAAATGTTGCCGTATATTGAGGCTCATTTAGCCCAGGGCGGTCGTTTAAACCATATTACCCGTCACATGATTGGTTTATTCCAAGGGTTACCGGGTTCCCGTGGCTGGCGTCGTCATTTAAGTGAGAATGCCCATAAACCTAATGCTGATATTGGGGTTGTGTTAACCGCTGCTGAGTTTGTTGATGCAGAAGCCCTTAGCAGTGACCAAGCTATTTGATATCGCTTTGGTTATTTCACTAGAATATGTGGTGAAATAAACGCCCAAACGTACATGTTGAAAACTGCTATTATCAGAGAAAAAGCGCCTATTGTTAGGCGCTTTTTCGTTTGTTCCTTTAAGTTACATCGTGGCAATAAACCCTTCACTTAAGGTGATGGTTATTAGTGCTATTTTGAGGATGACTCTCAACAATTCTCTCACCCTTAAGCGGCCATTACTTATTAATTAATGGATTGTTGCCACAGTAACCCTCGCAGATATCTGAACATTTATTGCCACACGTTATGGCGTGTATCACGGCGAATAAATATCGGTGGTCATTTTTACTAACTATCTGGTGAATTTTACTATCTGTTGGTTTTTTGCTCACGGATTTAGTTCAGTTGATTAAATAATAATTAATTTATTTGTTTTTAAAATTATATGCTTATGACAATTTTTAAAAGTTGGCACGGCGTTTGTAATACCTATTGTGTAATCAACTAAGCGGGTGTTTAGTTGCAACAAACCAACACAAGAAAGGATGCCATTATGTTTACTTTAACCAACGTGATTCGCCGTAGTGTTCAATTATCAATTGCTGCAGCATTACTTGTCACTGCCAGTGCTTCGGCACAAGCTGATGAAATTTCAATTTCTAACACGGTTGCAGTGCTAGAGCAAAATATGACTCAAGTGAGCCAGGAGATGATTTCAAATGTGAAGCAAGAGTTAATGCTGTCGTTACAAACCCAAATTGCTGAACAAGTTTATGAAATTAATTCGGCATTAGAGTTTGCTAGTTTTGAACAGCCAAAAGTTAGTGCCACTGTTGCTGCTGAGAATAAGTAATGGATTGGCTGATAAATATAGGCTTGGTGCTGCCATTAATGTCGTTATTGTTATTGCCAGTTATCAGTTTTGCACTGTGTGCGACGTTAGTCAGCTGGCTGTTGTGGCCAAGCATTAATGACCAAGCTTAACCGATAAGTCATGACTTACAACAATAAACTTTGTTCAATACGTGAGGATAATATGAACCGTTTAATCAATAGATTACGAGATGAAACCCGAATTGTGTGTGGGGTCTCGTCTAAGTTAGCGAAACAATATGGCTGGTCATTACTTTGGACCCGAGTCGTAACGATAGGATTAGTATTAACAAACCCAAGTATTAGTTTGTTAGCGTACTTTGTGATTGCAGTGGTAATGAGTCAAAAAACATCTCGATTTTAAGGCTTACCCAGTGTTGGGTAAGCGGGGATAGTAGCTTCCCCGCAGAGAGATTATAGTGTCAATGGATTTATTTTTTTAAGAAAGCTTGGAAGCGCTGTTTTGCTTCATCGCTTTGTAGACGCTCTGCAAACTCAACTAATTCTAATTTCATCTGGGCTTTCACTTCAGCCTGGTTATGACGTAAAAGCCGTTTTGATGCTTGCATAGATAAGGGTGGCAGTGCAGCCAATTTTTTTGCCTGGGCTAAACTGAAGCTAATCAGCTCGTCTTGGGCCACCACGCGGTTAATAATATTTAAATCCGCCGCAGTTTGTGCATCGAAGGCTTCGCCAAGTAAAATGAGTTCGGCTGCTTTTTGTTGGCCAACAATTAATGGTAATAATATGCTCGAAGCGGCTTCTGGTACCAAGGCTAAATTAACAAAAGGCATTTGAAATTTAGCATTATTATCGGCGTACACTAAGTCACAATGCAGCAGCAAAGTTGTACCAATTCCCACCGCCGCCCCCGTTACCGCAGCGACCACAGGTTTTTTAAGATCTAATAAACAAAACAAGAATTTAACGGTTGGATGATTATCATCTAAGGCGCCACTTTGGAGGAAATCTACGATATCATTACCAGAGGTAAAACAGTTTTCTGTACCATGAAACATAAAGGCACGAATATCATTGTCTGCTTCACCTTGGATCAGGTATTCTGTAAATTGCTGATACATTTCTAGATTAAAGGCATTGCGCTTTTCTGGACGATTAAAACTGATGATACGTACGCCTTGATCATCTCTTACCTGAATATGATTCATTCGTAGTTTCCTTTAATGAACGCGAGTGGAATTGCATGGAGTTTAAGACATTGAAAGCAATATTCAAACATCTGTTTAACTTTTTAGTGTTATCATCAATATCATTCGCAGCCACAGCTAACGTAATGTTAGTTGATGGGTATGTTAGAGCCATGCCTGCGAGTGTGCCTAACACCGCTGCTTATTTTACCTTAGAAAATCACAACAATAGCGATGTTAAGCTTGTTGGCGTGAAGACAAGTGCGGCAAAAGTGGCACAGTTACACACAATTCTAAAAGAAGATGGCATGATTAAAATGCGCCAAGTTGAAGGGTTTACCATACCGTCTCACGGGGCGTTAACCTTGCAACCTACTGGTGACCATGTGATGTTGTTGTCGTTAATTGCGCCTTTGGCCGTAAATGATAATGTGGCTTTAGAATTAATTTTTGAAGATGGTCAGCAACTTATGATTGAGCTTCCCGTGCTTAAACAAGCCGCGACTCAACATGATGAGACTGTTGAACATCATCACCATCATTAAGGAGTTATATTGATGCAAGTAACAAGGAATAAGATTTTAGCCGTTGTTGGTGTGATTGGTTTAGTACTTTATTTTGTCAGTGTATGGTGGAGTATTGAACCGGATCCGATTAAACCGGCATCGCAGCAAACAGATAGTGGCAAGTTAATTGTGGGCTATGCTACAACAACGTCATTAATTGCCACCATGGAAACCTTGCTGGATAAACCAGGTGGTTGGCTGTCTAATGATATTATGCCTCCGTCGGTAATGATGGATAATATGCCTGCATTTGAATTTGGTGCATTAGAGCAAGTGCGCGATTTAGCGCTTATAATGCGTAAAGAGTTTAGTCGCTCACAGTCGCAGTCTTCTGCAGATAGTGATTTATTAGCGGCACACTCGAAATTAAACATCGATAACACCAGTTGGTTAGTGCCTAGTGCCGAAGGTGAATATCGTGATGCAATCAAATTGCTGAAACTTTATCGTGCTAAAATCAGCGATGCAGATAACAATAATGCCCAGTTTTATGCCCGTGCAGACAACTTGAATGAATGGCTTAAAGAAGTTCAGAAACGCTTAGGCAGCATGTCACAAAATTTATCTGCCAGTGTGGGTCAAGAGCGATTGAATACTGATTTAGCAGGTGATATCTCTGCTCGTCAATCGACTCCTGGTTTAACAAGTAATGAAGTTAAAACCAGTTGGTGGAAAATTGATGACGTATTTTATGAAAGTCGTGGTTCAGCTTGGGCATTATTGAACTTTATGCGCGCCATTGAAGTGGATTTTGCCGACGTGTTAGAAAAGAAAAATGCTGAGGTCAGTTTACGTCAAATTATTCGTGAACTTGAAGCAACTCAGCAAACAGTTTGGAGCCCTTTGGTTCTTAATGGAAATGGTTTTGGTTTAGTGGCTAATCACTCGTTGGTGATGGCTAATTATATTTCGCGTGCAAATGCCGCGGTAATTGATTTAACTAACTTACTCTCACAAGGATAATGATGAAAAAGACTCTTCTTGCCACAGCAGTAGTGGGCCTATTAAGTGTGTCATCGGCGCATGCGGCAACTGTATTGGGTTTTAAAGTAGGCGCTGATTACTGGCAGGCTGACACCACAAACACATTTAATGATGATAGTGGTGTTGCTCACAGCTTTAATGATGATTCATCACAAGGTAGCGTGTGGATTGCCGTTGAGCATCCATTACCGTTTGTGCCTAATGTTAAAATTCGTGAAAATCGTCTTGAGTCGAGCGCTGGTATTGCCAATGCCGATTTTAACTTTAACGGTCACAATTTTACTGGTGCAACATCGGTGACTAATGACTTAAGTAATACTGACTTTGTGTTGTATTACGAAATTCTTGATAACGATTTAGTATCTGTTGACTTAGGCGCTGCCTATAAATTAATGAATGGTTCATTACGCATTAGTGATGCTGGCCACCCTGAAGAAGTCAATATCGACAGTGGTATTGTAATGGGATACGCCAGTGCACAAGTCGGTATGATTGGCTTAGGCTTATTTGGCTTTGCTGATGTGATGTTAGGTTTAGATGAATCTAATGTGTATGACTACGGCGCTGGTTTAGGATGGCAGTTTGACGGTTTAGCTGTTGATACTTCTGTTCGTGTTGGTTACCGCGAGTTTAATTTTGATGTGAATAACTTCTCTGGTGTGTCACAAAATACCCAGTTTAGTGGCGCATTTGCTGGTGTAGAATTAGTTTTTTAATTCGGCATAGCGTTAAACCGTGCTAAGGAATTAGCATAAAATTGATTAACAATATTATGCCAATAAAAAAACCGCCAATAGGCGGTTTTTTTATGTGCGGTTAATGGCTACTGAGCAATCAGTCCGCTGTTAATCGAGATAACATCATCTTCGTTTAACGTACCAGCAGCCTGTTTAAGGGCTAGTATTGAGTTAATGTAGCCATAACGTGCTTGAGATAGTTGGCGCTTTGAATCATATAAGTCACGTGTACGGTTCAGTACATCAACAATTGTACGTGTACCCACTTCAAAACCCGCTTGAGTCGCTTTCAGTGCACTTTCAGACGAAATCACAGATTGCTCATACGCTTTAATTGAACTGATAGACGCGGTAACGTTGTTAAAGTTATTACGCACGTTTTTAGTCACGCTGCGATGAGTTTGTTCTAGTTTCTCGCTAGCTTCAACATATCTGAATTGAGCTTGTTTCACTTGCGAAGTCACTTTAAAGCCTTCGAAAAGTGGAATGCTCAAGGTCACACCAATATTAGCATTGTCGTAATCTGGGCCTGGCGTTTGATCAACACCTTTGTTGTAGCCAGCATTTAAGTTCAATGACGGCATATGACCCGCTTTGTACAATTTAATGGTTTCGTTGGCGATATCTTTAGCAATACGCTGAGTCATTAAATCGATGCTATTTGTTTCAGCCATTTTTAACCAACCAGCAGATGCTGCTGGGGCAGGAGAACCTGCTGAAAAACGGCTAGTATCAAGAATATTAATTGATTTGTGATCTATACCAGTAATTTCACGTAATGCTTCATAGCTGTTGTCTAAGGTGTTTTGCGCTTGAATTTCCAATGCTGAAGCTAAGTCATATTGTGCTTGTGCTTCATGAACATCAGTAATGGCGGTTAGACCGACGGCAAAGCGTTGTTTAGTTTGCTCAAGTTGACGTTCAATTGCCGCTTTCTCAGCACCTTGGAATTCATAGTTGTCTTTAGCGGTTAAAACATCAAAATACGCTTTCGTGACACGGGTAATGAGTGATTGTAATGTTGATGCATAAGCAGAATCTGCTTGAGATGCTGCCATTTCAGCAAGGTCTAAACCAACCCATGCACTGTGATCGTAGATAACTTGAGTTAAGCTAACACCACCGGTTAAACCGTCGGTGTCTTCTAAAGGGTCATTCCACGCTTTAGCATAGCCAACGTTTGCACTGATTTTTGGTAATAACGGTGCACGATTCTCTTGAATGGTTTCGTATAACGCATCACGCTGTGCTTTGGCTTGTAAAACGATAGGGTCGCTAGTAAGTGCTTGCTGATATATTTGAAGTAAATCATCAGCTTGTGCTGCTGGTGCTGCGATAGCAAATGCTAATGCTGCGTATAATGAACCAATTTTGAATTTCATTTGCTGCCCTTTTTAGACAATGCCTCGGTATGCTGAGGTGTTAAGTAACTTATAAATTTGGTCATGCCCTTCATTAAGTGAATGAGTTAACATCATTCATCCTTAACGCGGCAATCTGCGTTAACTGACTTGCTTTATGGTTATGTACAATAATTTGCTAAAGATATCGTGGTTCAATATCGAGATTTATTGCTCATTATTAATGTTCACAATATGTTGTTCGCGATATGCTGATTATCGACATATTGTGCACTAGTTAATAATTGTGCACTACTATGCTCACGACTAATTGTGTACTACTTAATAGTAGTGATTTTTTCATTTTCAAGTCAAATTTGAAGTGTAACAGATTTTATTTTAATTCGGCCTATTTTTGCTTAGGCAAGCTTAAATGCTTAGTTATTAATTATGTTAATTTAAACTGTCAAAATGATAAGACTGTTTACGTTTTGATAGGCAAGGATAAATATGTTCGAGCAACCCGTGGTCCCAAGCTTTGACGCAGAGTCAGGTTTTAGTCTTATATCTAAAAAAGTATTGTATAAAGGTTTTTTTCAGTTAGACGAATACACCTTCAAACATAAGTTGTTTAAAGGTGGTTGGAGCGGTGAAGTTACCCGTGAAGTGTTTGAACGAGGTCATGCGGTGGTGGTACTGCCATATGATCCTGTTCGTGATGAAATTGTACTGATTGAACAAATTAGGGTTCCTGCATTAGCAACCACTAAATCAATCTGGCTTCTTGAGTTAGTGGCAGGTATGATTGAGCCTGGCGAATTACCAGAACAAGTCGCTGAACGTGAATTAGCCGAAGAAGCCGGATTAAGTTTATTAGGGTTAACACCTATAAACAGTTATTTAGTCAGTCCTGGTGGCACTTCTGAGCGTTTTCATTTGTTCTGGGGGCATGTTGATACAACCAAAGCTAGCGGTATACACGGTCTTGAGTGTGAAAATGAAGATATTCGAGTCCATGTTGTCAGTCGCGAACAAGCTTATGAGTGGGTTAATAATGGTCGTATTGACAATGCTTCGACGGTATTAGGTATCCAATGGTTGATGCTCAACTACCAAAGAATTCGTCAGGCACTTTAGTTATTGAACGTGATAATGATCAAGATAGGAACGATCGAGTGGCAGAGTTTAACCTCAAAAAAAAGCAAAAATATCAACCCAACATCAGTGCTTTTTTAGCAGTCTGTGGTCGAAATTATGCGCATATTTTAAAGTGGTTACCTGAACAAATTAACGTCAATGTGCCGTGGCAGGTTGACGGTGAGTTTGGCACTTTATCGATTAATCTTATTGAAAATACTAAGTATACTCAGTTAATCGAAATTTCGCGCCCGATACCAAATGGACATTTTTTTAAATCTCCAAAAGCCATTGTTCGTATCTATCATGATGCGCAATTAGCAGAAGTGTTAACTAGCCAACAGATTTATCGTTTAAAGCCAGTGTATGATTATCCTAATCTACATATGCATCATAGCGATGAAAAATTTCAAGTGAATGCATTCCTTGAGGAGCTGTTGAAGATTGGGTCTAGGAGAGTGAGTTTCCAATCATAGCTTTTTTATTCTTTTTACCATGTTAGGAATCTTTTGTGCTTAAAGACGCAGTGCATTATTCTGTTGCTGAAAATGAGCCTGTGCGATTAGTACAAGTTACTGATCCGCATCTTTTTGCTGATCCTGAAGGTCAATTATTGGGCGTTAACACGGCGCAAAGCCTTCAAGCCGTGTTAAATACCTTTATCGCCACTCAATATCCAGCCCATCTTCTATTGGCTACGGGTGATATTAGCCAAGATTATTCACCTGAATCTTATCAGCATTTTGTGCATAAGATTGAGATGTTAGATCTGCCTTGCCATTATTTACCTGGTAATCATGATGACCCTCGCTTAATGAGCTTGCGCATGCAAGGTGAAAAAGTGTTTGGTCAGCAAAGAATTATCATTGGCAACTGGCTGATACTTATGCTCGACTCCACTGTTTCTGGTAAGCCTGGTGGTTATATGGGCGAGCAGCAGTTTGCCTTAATCGACGCAGCTATCAAGGCTGAACCGAATAAGCATGTACTGTTAGTGATGCATCATAATCCTATTTTAATGCAGTGCGCCTGGTTAGATCAGCATTGCATGATGAATGGAGCAGACTTTTTGCAACGTACAAGCCGTTACCCGCAGGTAAAAGGTATTCTGTGGGGACATGTTCATCAGCAAGTCGATAGAACTCATCTTGGACCTCATGGCCATATTCCATTGATGGCGACACCATCAACGTGTATACAATTTAAGCCATTGTCATCCTATTTCGCCTTAGATCATCTTCAACCTGGTTATCGTTTGCTGGAGTTGGCAGGCGATGGTAGCATTCGTACTAACGTATATCGCGTGCCTGGTAATCGTTTTGCGCCAGACAATGAGGCCAGCGGATACTAGTTTACTGCGTCATCTTATGTAAAATAGGAGGCGCTTAGTACTCATTAACCGTCTCGCGAGGGAATATGCTGCTTTATATACATGGTTTTAATAGTTCCCCGCGGTCAGACAAGGCCATGCAAACCGCACTGTATATTCAGCAACATTATCCACAAGTCGATTTTCAGCAACCACAATTACCGTCATCACCCACAGCCGCAATGATGTTACTGTGCAATATCACTGAGCAAGCTAAACAGCAAGGTCAGGTGTTGCGCTTTATTGGCTCGTCGTTAGGAGGGTATTTTGCCAGTTATTTGGCCGAAACCTATGGTGGCAGAGCGGTATTGATTAATCCGGCGGTAAAACCGTTCGAATTATTTGAAGAGTTTATCGGGCCTCAATATAATCCCTACACCAATGAGCATTATCAGGTGTTACCGCAGCATAAAGATGATGTTGCCTTGTATAATACTCACGTGATCCGTCACCCCGATCGTTTCCTGGTGCTGTTGCAAACTGGTGACGAAGTGTTAGATTATCGACAAGCACTGCATAAGTACCATAGCTGTGAATTACATTTAGAGCCTGATGGCGACCACAGTTTTGTCGGCTATGAACAACAATTAGATAAAATATGTAAATTTATTCAGTTGTAACGTAATACCGTTACATACAATGATCAATTTGAGCTAACTTTGGCTCTATTTAACTCCAAATGTGTGGACTATGAGCAACCAATATACTTCTGACGCTATTGAGGTCCTTAATGGACTTGACCCGGTAAAACGCCGTCCAGGTATGTATACCGACACCTCTAGACCTAACCACCTCGGGCAAGAAGTCATTGATAACAGTGTTGATGAAGCTCTGGCGGGGCACGCGACTAAAATTGAAGTTGTACTCCATAACGATAACTCCCTTGAAGTGACCGACGATGGACGTGGTATGCCGGTGGATATTCACCCTGAAGAAGGCATGCCTGGGGTTGAACTCATTCTGACCAAGTTGCACGCAGGTGGTAAGTTTTCCAATAAAAACTACCAGTTTTCGGGTGGTTTACATGGGGTGGGTATCTCTGTTGTTAACGCCTTATCCACTCGAGTTGAAATTAGCGTTCGCCGTGATGCACAGATATATGAAATGGCCTTTGAAAATGGCTTTAAGGTTGAAGAGCTTGTTGTAACCGGTACTTGTGGGCGACGCAATACTGGTACTCGAGTCCATTTTTGGCCCGATGTGAGTTATTTTGATTCACCTAATTTTTCGGTCAGCAAGTTAATTTACATACTCAGAGCCAAAGCAGTATTGTGCCCCGGTTTACGTATTAAGTTCACTAATAAACACAATGGTGAAGTGCACGAATGGTTCTACGAAAGTGGCCTAACCGATTACCTCAAAGAAGCGATTAAAGACTCTATTTTACTACCTGAAGAGCCGTTTGTAGGCAGTTTTAAAGGTAAATTAGAGGCTGCTGAGTGGGCCATTACTTGGCTGCCAGAAGGTGGCGACAGTTTAAGTGAAAGTTATGTTAACTTAATTCCTACCCCACTTGGCGGCACCCATGTCAATGGCTTTAGGCAAGGTTTACTTGAGTCAATGCGCGAGTTTTGTGAGTTTCGCAATCTTGTGCCCCGAGGCATTAAGCTGTCGCCCGAAGATATTTGGGATCGTGCCGCATTTATCCTGTCGATAAAAATGCAAGACCCACAATTTGCAGGGCAAACTAAAGAGAAATTATCGAGTCGTCAAAGCTCTGCATTTGTTGCGGGTATCGCTAGAGATGCGTTTTCTTTATGGTTAAATTCCAATACTGAGTTAGCTGAACAACTAGCAGAATTGTGTATTGGTAATGCTCTGCGTCGTTTGAAAGCGGCTAAGAAAGTGGCACGTAAAAAGGTCACGTCTGGTCCAGCACTCCCAGGTAAGTTAACCGATTGCAGTGGTCAAGACCCAATGCGAGGTGAGTTATTTCTTGTAGAAGGTGATTCTGCTGGTGGTAGTGCTAAACAAGCTCGAGACCGAGAGTTTCAAGCTATCATGCCGTTAAGAGGCAAGATATTAAATACTTGGGAAGTCGATTCTGGACAAGTATTAGCGTCGCAAGAGGTTCATAATATTTCGATTGCGATAGGTTGCGATCCCGACAGCGATGATATTTCAGAATTACGTTATGGTAAAATTTGTATTTTAGCGGATGCCGACTCTGATGGGCTGCATATTGCCACCTTATTGTGTGCTTTATTTTTAAAGCATTATCGTGTGTTAGTCGATAATGGTCATGTGTACATTGCAATGCCACCGCTATTTCGTATTGATATTGGTAAAGAAGTTTTTTACGCCCTTGATGAGGAAGAAAAAACAGCAATTTTAGACCGTATCGCTGCCGAGAATAAAAAAGGCAAAGTACAAGTCACTCGCTTTAAAGGTCTGGGTGAAATGAACCCGTTGCAATTGCGTGAAACTACGATGGATCCTAATACTAGACGCTTGGTGCAATTAACCATAGATGATGCGGATGAAACCGTGGCATTAATGGACATGTTACTTGCTAAAAAGCGTGCTCCTGATCGAAAGAGCTGGTTAGAAACTAAAGGTGACTTAGCGTTACTTTAGTCGTGTTTCTTAATGCCAATAATAAATAACATAAGGCGAAAGATAATTAACATGCATTATATTAGATTACGCTCTTACTCCAATTTTAGTGGGCGGTTAGCCTTCATTGGGGTGCTATTTTTCACCCTATTTTCTACTGCTGCCTCTGCGGCACAATCGGTAATGATCACAGTCACTAAGGGCTTTGGTTTAAGTCTATATGCTTCTGATTTAGGTGATATTAAACAATTAACTGTCGGCGATGAAGGTACTCTTTTTGTCGGTTCGCAAAAAAGTGGCACCGTGTATGCGCTAGTTGATAGTGACCAAAATGGCCAAGTTGATAAACGTTATTTGATTGCCAGAGGTTTGGACTATCCGGAAGCGTTAGCCTTTCATGATGGTGCGCTTTATGTCACAGAAGACGATCGCATTATTCGCTTTGAAGAAATTGAATCTCGTTTGCGCCGTCCGAGCCGTGCGCGTGAAGTGTATGCGAATTTGCCAAGCCTAGATAAAAAGTATTCTCGCTCAATGCATTTCGGACCCGATGGACGTTTATATATATCCATTGGTTCGCCATGCAATGTGTGTGAAGCCGCTTCACCCTTTGGCAGTATTTTGGCGATTAATGTCGATACCGGAGCCAGTGAACAAATTGCTTCTGGTCTTCGCAGTGTTATTGGTTTTGATTGGTCACCCGATACCAACAAATTATGGTTTGCCGATTTAGGTCGAGATTGGATGGGTGATAATCTTCCCGCTGATGAGATAAACCGTTTAGACGTTAAAGGCAGCCATTTTGGTTTTCCTTATTTACATGGCTCAGATGTAGTTGAACCCGCCTATGACAAACCGGAAAATTTAAATATCACCTTGCCAGTATTTGAATTACCCGCTCACGTAGCGGCAACCGGATTAAGTTTTTACCGCGGCAAGCAATTCCCTCCGCGCTATCGTAATCAGCTGTTTGTTGCTGAAAATGGTTCGTGGAATCGGTCAAGTAAAGTCGGTTATCAAATTGTGATGCTTGATATTACAGATGGCAAAGTCAGTAAACGTGAAACCGTGGTGAGTTTTTTGGATGGAGAATTTCCGGTGGCACGTCCATTTGATGTAATTAATGCGCCCGATGGTGCCATGTACATTTCAGATGATCTAAAAGGTAATATTTACCGCTTGTTTTATAACGCACCCGAACAATCACAGGAAATGAAATAATGAGTGATGCGATTGAATTAAGCCTTGATGGTGTAGAGCAGATGCCGCTGAGGCGCTTTACTGAAGGGGCTTATTTAAATTATTCCATGTACGTGATTATGGATCGCGCCTTGCCGCATATTGGTGATGGTCTCAAGCCTGTACAGCGTCGTATTATTTATGCGATGAGCGAATTAGGATTATCAGCGCAATCTAAACACAAAAAATCAGCCCGTACTGTGGGTGACGTTTTAGGTAAGTATCATCCCCATGGTGATAGTGCGTGTTACGAAGCAATGGTGTTAATGGCTCAGCCATTTTCGTATCGATATCCATTGGTTGATGGTCAAGGTAACTGGGGCGCGCCAGATGACCCTAAGTCATTTGCTGCAATGCGTTATACCGAAGCCAGATTATCAAAGTTTTCTGAAGTATTACTGTCGGAGTTAGGTCAAGGTACTGTCGAATGGGGGGCTAACTTTGATGGCACCATGAAAGAGCCATTAACCTTACCAGCTCGATTACCGCATATATTATTAAATGGTATTACCGGTATTGCTGTGGGCATGGCAACCGATATTCCGCCGCACAACGTGCGCGAATTAGTCGCAGCTTGTATTGAGCTTATCGATAACCCTAAAACCGAATTAGCACGGTTAATGGAGTTAGTCCCTGGTCCTGATTATCCAACCGAAGCTGAAATTATCACTCCTAGAGCGGATATTGAGCGGATTTATGATACAGGCCGTGGTTCAATTAGAGCGCGTGCGGTTTACAGTGAAGAGCAGGGCGAGATTGTCATTACTTCATTGCCGCATCAAGCCAGTAGTGGCAAGATTTTAGAACAAATAGCTAATCAAATGCAGGCGAAAAAGTTGCCGATGGTGTCTGATTTGCGTGATGAGTCTGATCATGAAAACCCAGTGCGATTAATTATTGTACCGCGTTCAAATCGTGTCGACTGCGATCAGTTAATGACCCATTTATTTGCGACGACGGATCTGGAGAAAAGCTTCCGAGTTAACTTAAATGTGTTGGGGCTCGATGGCCGTCCTAAAGTGAAAGGGTTAAAAACGCTGTTAACGGAATGGTTAGAGTTCCGTATTACCACAGTTACCCGCCGCTTACAGTATCGTCTCGATAAAGTATTAGCGCGCTTGCACATTTTAGAAGCGTTAATGATTGCGTTTTTAAACATTGACGAAGTGATCGAGATTATTCGTTTTAACGATGAGCCTAAAGCTGAGCTGATGTCTCGCTTTAGCTTGTCAGATAAGCAAGCCGAATCAATTTTAGAATTAAAGTTACGCCATTTAGCCAAGCTTGAAGAATTTAAAATCACTGCAGAGCAAAACGAACTGGCAGCAGAACGCGATAAGTTAGAGTTATTGCTAAGCTCAGATCGTCGTTTAAAAACCTTAGTGAAAAAAGAGTTAGTTCAAGATGGTGAGACTTATGGTGACAATCGTCGTTCACCAATTATTGAGCGTATTGATGCCAAAGCACTAACTGAACAGGAGTTAACCCCAACAGAGTCAGTGACTGTTGTCTTGTCTGATAAAGGCTGGGTACGTTGTGCTAAAGGCCATGACGTCGATGTAGAAGGTTTATCGTATAAGTCTGGCGACAGTTACCTGTGTAGTGTGATGGGTAAGAGTAATCAAGCGGCGGTATTTATTGATTCTACCGGTCGCGCATTTGCTACCGACAGTCATACGTTGCCGTCAGCCCGTAGCCAAGGAGAGCCGATTACGACGCGCTTTAATATGGCACCGAGTGCGACAATGCGGCATGTATTGATGGGCGAGGATGAACAATTTTTCTTATTAGCAAGTGATGCCGGTTACGGCTTTATTTGCGCCTATCCAGATTTAGTCAGTCGTAATAAGGCCGGTAAGGCACTGCTAAGCCTGCCATCAAATGCGTGCGTTATGCAGCCAAAGTTAATTAATAAATCTGGCGATCAATCTTTGTTAGCGATTACCTCAGAAGGTCGGATGCTGATGTTTAGCTTGGATGCTTTACCGCAGTTATCAAAAGGTAAAGGCAATAAAATTATTGGTATTCCTAGCGATCGAGCTAAAAATCGTGAAGAGTTACTCTTGCATCTTGATGTAGTACCTCATGATAAGGCTGTGACCTTATGGGCTGGTAAGCGCAAGCTAACCTTGAAGCCAAGTGATTTAGAGCATTATCGTGGTGAGCGTGGCCGTCGCGGGGCTAAATTACCACGAGGATTACAGCGCGTAGACAGTGTTGAAGTCGAGATGGGACCGCTTGACGAGAGTGCTCAAGACGATAATCTGGGCATATAAGCTTAATCGGGGATGAAGCATTAAGCCGCTCCCCGGTTAATAAATTACCCCGTTTAAGCATAAAAAAAATGCTGCTCATATGAGCAGCATTTTTTTATACAAAAGTGGACGGGGGATTAGGCCACTTCATAAAAATTAGGTTCGTACTCTAGTTGAGTCTGAATAATTTGAGTTGCCATGCGGGCACATTTGCCACATTGGTCTGCAACGCCAAGACGTTTCTTTACGTCAGCCAGTGAACTGTCACCTAAGCTAACGGCAGCTTTAATTTGAGTATCTGTTATGGCATGACAAAGACAAACGTACATAGAGAAAGCCTCTTCATTCAAAATGGACTAGGGCTAAGAAAGTAATCTAATTCTAAATGAAAACAGTTATCATTGGCAATAACTTTTTTCACAAAGAATGATTATTTTTAATACAGTTTGATCTGCTTCACTTTTTTATCAAAATGGCACGCTGTGATGAGAGATTGAGATGGTATGAGAGTAATATGCTTTAATATTAATTAAATCAATTACCTAGGGTTTTGGTGATTGTTGTTCAAGGTGTATTAATGTCATTATTAAGTGCGATCAAGTGGCGGGAATTTAAGTTACTTAGTCGAACTGGAATGATGATTTGATCTTTGACTCACAGAGCAAAGATCAAATCATGATAACTCGGCTATTTTTAATAGCCTTGATTAGCGTCGACGATATATTGTAATGGTTTAGATTGCTGCCAAAGACAATAATTTTCGGTGAATATTTGTACCACTTGTTGAGGAAAGCTTGGTGCAGCAATATGCGGTGTAATGGTGACGTTATCGCAATGCCACAGGGGATGATTAGCTGGTAAAGGCTCTTGCTCGAATACATCGACAATCGCGCGTCGCTGAGGGCATAGTGTTAACTCAGTTTGCAACGCTGCCAAATCAATTGCGTTGCCTCGGCCAATATTAAACAGCATGGCATCTGCTTTTAATAAGCACAGATTAGCAGCATTTAATACATGTGTGGTGTGTGGGGTATTGGGCAATACACTCACAATCACATCAGCGGCAGGTAAGTAATCTGCTAATTTATCTATGGTATCGATACGATCAAAGTCATTAACGAGCGCGCCTTGGCGATTGAGGCCGCTGACAATCATACCGAAATGATGAGCGGTTCGAGCAAGGTGTTGAGCGATAGAACCTGTACCAAGTATCAGCAGTTGTAATCCTTGTAAAGTGCGGTATTGACCTGGCTGCCAAAGTTGCAGATGTTGCTGTTGAGTATACTGGGCGTGCTGTCGATAATGGCTTAATAGGTAACCAAAAACATATTCACTCATTAATGGGCCAAATACACCGCGAATATTAGTAATTAAATAATCATGTGGTAACGAAGGCTTCATCAAGGCATCGACACCGGCAAAAGTAGATTGTATCCATTTAAGTTTAGTTGCATGCGGCAGCATAGCAGCCGCTAAATGAGGTTCAGCTAACCAAATATCTGCCTGATGAATGTTATCTGAAATACTGTTGTCTGGGCGATCACCAATGCGATCTGTTATGTCTTCGACAATCTCTAGATCGAATAATGATTGTTGTGCCAGCAATTGCCGATATTGATCATTCTCTCTGGTGAGCAATAATAGTTTATGTGCCACATTCCCCCCGTTAGCATGCATTAAAGAACAGCTTACTTACTCAAACCATCCTGTGTAATCCATTGTTATCGGCATCATGGTTGCTGCAATGGCTTTGTCTGGGTAGTTACTGAAAACACCATCTACTCCCATGGCTTTTAATGCTTGAATATCATTTGGATTATCTACGGTATAAACAAACACTTTGCCACCACGCTGGTGGGCATCATCAACAATGGCTTGACTAACAAAACTTAGATCTAGGTTGATCGAATAGGCATTGAGAGTGGTCATTATTTTCGCCAAGTCGAGCGGGATCCCGCCGAGTAATGGCGCGATAATCGCGTGTGGAAAGGCGTGTTTTATCGCCGCTAAATACGGGTGATTAAATGATGAGATTAATAGCTGCTCTGGAGCATACTTCAACTGTTTAAGGAGTTGCGGATATAAGGCAATAAAGGGCTGTACGCAGCCAACACCTTTTAATTCGATGTTAACACTGCACAAGCCATTGCTTTTAACGCTGACTCGTTCGAGAACTTGCCATAGGGTGGGAATAGCTTGCCCGCTAACGGTAAACTGAGCCAGTGCTGCTTTTGTTGTTAAGTGGATCAGCCCAGTTCCGGTTGATTTGCCTTCTAAGCGGCGATCATGGAACACGACTAATTCTCCCTCAACGCAATGCACATCTAATTCAATGGCTTTGGCACCCAAGTCGAGTGCTTTATCCATCGCAACTAAGGTGTTTTCAGGTTCATAACCGCTAGCGCCGCGGTGAGCAAAAACGAGCATAGCACTCCTTAATCAATAGCTAGCTTAGCCTTTGTATAATCCAGTAGATTCTTTAGGGGTATGATTAATATGAACTTCCATTTGTGGGTAGGCAAGTTCAACATTGTTTTCTTTGAGCTTTTTATTAATCAGTTTATGCAGGCTATGGCGTAGCGGCCACCGAGCCGACATGTCTTTAGCATAAGAGCGAATTTCGTAATCTTGAGTGTGCTGACCAAAACCGGCAAACCATACTTCTGGTTCTGGCATGGTTAGCGATAATTCACATTCTCGAACCGCTTGATGCAGTAGCATTTCCACTTTGGTTGGGTCGGCATCACGAGATACCGATACCGTGACGATGACGCGAGTTATCGGGTTGGATAGCGACCAGTTAACCAGTTGTTCAGTAATAAAGGCTTTGTTGGGCACAATAATTTCTTTGTGATCCCAGTCGACAATCGTGGTGGCTCGGATTTGAATTTTACTGACCGTTCCAGATAGGTCGCGGATCGTGACGGTATCACCAATTCGAATGGGTTTTTCAAATAGGATGATCAAACCAGAAATAAAGTTAGCAAAAATTTCTTGCAGGCCAAAACCTAAACCCACTGATAATGCGGCAACTAGCCACTGTAATTTAGACCACTCCATTCCAAGAGTTGAAAAGCCAAACAGTATGCCAAAAAATACCACCAAATAACTGCTCACAGTGGTAATAGCAAAGCCGGTTCCTGGCGATAAATCTAATCTTTGCAATAACGTCAGTTCCATTAATCCTGGGAGGTTTTTAGCAATCACCACCGAGAAGCCCACTAACATGATGCCGAATGAAATTGATTTTAATGTGATTGGCACTTGCTGCTCAATACCATTTACATTGCTGTTGGTGGTCCATAAGGTGATGCCATCTAAAAATGAGAATACTGCGGTATGAGTCTGCGACAAAATACCCAATAAGCTGGCAAAAAAGGCTAAAAATAAAATCGATCGCACTAAGCCGAGCGACTGACTGGAGATGGTTTCTAAATCTACAATTGGTTCTTCATAGGTTTCTATTGGCTCATTGTTTTGCAACTCGCCTCTTTCACGTTGCGCAAGTCGCTCTGCACGTTTGGCTTTAGCGCGATCGAATGCGATTAAACGGCGCTCAATCAGCATCCAGCGTTTAATGAGCTGGTAAGTTAGTAAAAAGCCTAAGCCTAATAATACTGATATTTGCAGTTGTAACAGAAGCTGGAAAGCCGTGAAGTAGTAGCCGACCGCAGCCAAGATGGCGCTAAAAATAGGCGTAACAATCAAGATGGCCCATAGGGCTTTTTGAATGATCGCCATATTCGTCGCGCTAGGCTTATTTTGGCGATATTGGCCAATCAATAACATGACATCTTTGTACAGGAGAAACAGCACAACACAGAAAACGATAAACGCCCCACGGCCAAGACTGTTACGTACTAATGAAGTATCTAATGCTTCAGTGAAGCCCATTAAGCCAATTAAGGGTGCGGAAATGATCACAAATGAAGCCAAGGTTTGCTGCGCTTGTTTGATTATTTTTTTCGGCCGTCTGAAGTGGCTGATTAAAATACCTTTTTCTACCGTTAATAAGAAAAAGAATTGATAAATCAGATAACTGACACCAATAGCTAAAATACCGACTCCCACGGCATGAACCATGTTTTGCTCAGAACGGGAGAAAATAAAACCGGCCACAATAACCGGTAAAGGCTTTATTAAGGCATACACTAAGCTGATGATGAGGGTTTTGATGGTGTATTTAAATTTATCTTGCGTCACGTTACCAACAAATACCGCATAGCGACTAATTGCGGTATTAAACTTAGGGGTAAGCATGTCATGTGCCATCAAGCAGCATAATAATAAAATGCCCCACCAAGCCCAATAATTGCTGTTTTCAGACCATGATTGTTGTAACGCTTGCCACTGGCTAGGTTGCAGTAACCATACACTACTGTGACTTAAATCGATGAGCCACAATGGACCAATGCTGGGGGCATTAGGTACCCAAAATAAATGTTCGTTAAGGGTGTTTTTTAATGTGTTATGCAGTTGGTTTAGCTGCTCATAACCAATACGTAACTTGGCAAACTCAGCTAAATATTGATCATAACTTTGTAATAGTTGATCTATGAGTACTTGCTGTGACTGTAAGAGTTTTATCTGGGTTTCATTAAACATTTCACTGTCATCAAGTTGTTGACTGTTTAATGCTTGATGTTGCTCTAATTGATAGCGCTCCAGCCGTGCATCAGCTAATTCTGTTTGCAGTTTGTCTAGGTTGGGCGGTTTAGGTAATGATTGCAGCATTTGCAAAAAACGGTCGCCAAATGCCGAGTTGGTTTTTACCCAAGTAATTTGTTCTAGTACGTTTGAAAGCTGTGCATTTTGAGACTGATAGCGTTTCTCAACCCGCTGTTGCTTCTCTATTGCTGATTTAATATTACTGGTGAGCGTTTGTAATTGTTCAGCATATTGTTGGTTTGATCTACTCAGCTCTTGAGATAAAGGATCGGCTAGCTCTTGGGCATCAACTAAGTTATTGGCTATAGTATCAGCGGTTTTTTGCTGACGAGATTCAATATTGTGTTTGTTGATAAGCTCAATAAAGCTTTCTTGTTGGCTTAATAACAAGCGGTTGAGCTGCTGTTGAAGCTGGGTAATCTCGAGTTGTTTCGGACTCGCTAATCGTTCCGCCTGTAAGGTCGCAATATGCTGAGTGAGCAGTTCGGTTTGAAGCTGGTTCCGTTGGCCTAAAGGTGTCTCAATCGGTACTTGTTGGGTTTTATTGTGCTGAGTTAAGGCATTTTCTGCTTGAACAATTAAATCAGGTAGTTGTCTTTGACGTTGTGAAATAGTTCGTAATTGCTCATTGAGGCTCGACTCAGTCTCTTTTAATTCTGATAAATGGAAATAAGCCATTGAAGCCTGCTGATCCAGATCGATATCATCATCAAGGCTTAATGGGATTTGTGCTTCACGAAGTTGTCCTGCCAATGAGAGCTTGGTTTCACTGTTAGAGCGTTCGATATTGGTATAAGTTTGCTGTTCTATTTGCAGTTTTTCAATACTGCTTTGCAGTTCGGCAATTTGCGATGGTATATCAAGTGGCTGATTTTCGGCTTGGCTATTTAGCCCCAATCGTTTATCAAGGGTTAGGGGAGTGCTAGCAAATACAGAATCTGACAGTGTATTAACTATAAGGAAACACAGGAATAAACACGCTAAACGTAACATAATACTTTGCCCAGATTGGAGTCAGGACATGGTAGCAAATTTGAATGATTATAATCTATATTTTTGATGACTTTAGATCGTTTCAAGCAAAGTTGATTCCACAATAATTATTTCACCCGCAAGCGGTATGATGTTTATTTATTGATGAGCCGCGCAATGATGATTGCCATGATGAGCTAAGTATAAAAGGGAATACGTCAGTGGCCAATATAAGCAACTATGCTTTGCTATTTGATTAGGCTCAGGCATCTAAAGCAAGTGTGCTGTAATCGTCTTCGAGTCATTATTTAACTAGTGGTTAATGGTGATTATGCGAGGTATTTCTGCAACCCCACAAGGTAAAAAGAAAATGGAGAGAGGTCATAAAATAAAGCCGTACGACTTAAAAGTAGTACGGCTTGATGTAGCGATAACACCAGGATACTGGAGTCAGTATCCTGATAATTATATTGATTATGCTTGAGTCAGTTTAGCAAACGGTTGGCCCATACGCGTGGTTTCACCTGGCTCGACCCCATCGGCAAATGTTTCGATGGCGTCTTGTGCAAATAACATCACCACAGTACTGCCTAATTTAAAGCGACCCATTTCAGCACCCTTTTCTAACGTAACCGCTTCTGGACCTGTAGTGGGATAATCCCAGCTAAACACTTGCTTGCCACCTGGTGGTGTCACAGTACCCGACCATATCGTTTCAATACTAGCAACAATTGTTGCACCGACTAATACCATTGCAAGTGGACCAGCTTCGGTTTCAAAGATGGCAACTACGCGCTCATTGCGAGCAAATAATCCGGGTACATTTTGCGCAGTCAGTGGGTTAACCGAAAATAAGTCGCCTGGCACGTAAGTCATTTTTGATAATGTGCCAGTGATAGGCATGTGGATGCGATGGTAATCTTTGGGCGCCAAATAAATGGTTGCAAAATCGCCACCGTCAAAACGTGCCGCATCAGATTTATCACCACCTAACAGTGCTTCAGAGGTATAAGTGTGCCCTTTGGCTTGAAAAATATTACCAGCTTCAATTGGGCCACATTGACTCACAGCTCCATCAACCGGATGTGCCATAACGCTGTTGTCTTGGTTTATCGGTCTGAGTTCAGGTTTTAATGCTCGGGTAAAAAATGCATTAAAGGTTTTGTAGGCTTCGGGCTCAGGTTGCTGTGCTTCAGACATATCAATTTTATATTGTTTGATAAACCATTTGATCCCTGCCGTGGTAATCATTCCAGCTTCAGCAGCAGCAAATTTACCGACTAAGCGCGACAGAAAGTGTTTTGGCAACATGTATTGCAAGGCAATTTTAATTGAGTCCAATGTGTTTCCCTTTTTTTTCTAAGCAGGTTGAACTAGGAATAGTATTCCTAAAGGTTACTGACTCTAGGAGTCTAATTCATCAATTGCACGAAAGTGTCGTGCATGACGTTGTTCATCTAAACTGGCAATAATACGCTGATAATTGCTAAAGCGGTCTTGAGTTATTTTTCCATCAGCTAGTGCTTGTTGTAAAGCACATCCTGGGTCGTCACCATGTTTACAATCACGGAACTTGCAGGTGCCTAAAAATTCTCTAAATTCAATAAAGCACCAACCGACCCTGATAGCGTCTAAATGCCATAAGGCAAATTCACGTATACCGGGTGAATCGATTAAATCCCCACCGCTAACAAAATGGAGTAACTTTGCGGTCGTGGTGGTGTGTTGGCCTAAACCTGAGTTATCGGATACATCCCCAATTAATAGTTCAGCTTCTGGCATTAATGCATTGATCAAAGATGATTTGCCAACACCAGACTGACCGGCAAAAACACTGACGCTGTCATTGAGTAATGCTTTGAGGTCTTCAACGCCTTCACCAGTGTGACTACTGACACGGAAAACTTGATAACCAATATTTTGGTAACGCGTTAATGCCGTTTCGATTTCATCACGATTGGTGTCATCCAATAAATCAATTTTATTGAGAATGATGATCGGCGTAATATCTGTGTCTTCTGAAGCCACTAGATATCGATCAATAATTTGAGTGGTAAAGCTAGGTAAAACTGAAGACACAATTAAGATTTGATCGATGTTAGCGGCAATAATTTTGACGCCATCGTATAAATCAGGTCGAGTTAAAGAGGATTTTCGCGGGTGAACTGCGACGACAATACCACCAATACTGGAGCCCGATTGAACTTCAGTCGCGAGTCTTACCACGACCTTATCACCGGTGACTAAACTGGTCACTGCTCGGCGAATATTACAGCGCGAGACCATGCCATCTGTAGTTTCAATATCGGCATGCTGACCGAAACGAGAAATCACCACACCGGCTTGTTCAGGACCTAACAAATTATCCTGTAACTCGGCATGTTGACTATTATCGTCATTACGCTTTAATCGTTTAGTCTGATTGGCGCGCATTCGGCGTAATTGGCCCTGACTTAGGGGTTTCTTTTTACTCACAGGCTTATCTTCATTAAATAGGTGTTTTTTTGTGTATCAAAAAAACAGTATGATACACACTCTTTTATAAAAATGCCTGAATTTAGGCTACAGATAATATAAGGCGGCATAAATGGCTGTTGATGCGAATAATCTAATTTGGGTTGATTTGGAAATGACAGGCTTAGAACCCGCTGTTGATCGAGTCATTGAAATTGCAACTTTAGTGACTGACCAAGACCTCAATATCATTGCTCAAGGCCCTGTTCTAGCCATTTATCAGACAGATGATGTGTTAGCTGGGATGGACGATTGGAACCAAAAACATCATGGAGAGTCAGGATTAATTGAGCGTGTTCGTGCCAGTAAATGTTCTGAACAAGATGCGATAACACAAACGATTGATTTTTTATCTCAGTACGTGCCTAAAGGCGCATCACCAATGTGTGGCAATAGCATTGGTCAAGATCGCCGCTTTTTGAATAAATATATGTTAGAGCTTGAAGAGTATTTTCATTATCGCAACATTGATGTGAGCACCATCAAAGAGTTGGTTCGTCGTTGGAGCCCTGAAACAATGAATGGCTTTAGCAAGAAAAATACTCACCAAGCATTAGAAGATATCAAAGAGTCTATTGCCGAAATGCAGTTTTATCGCAGTGAAGTATTTAAAATTTAAGCAATTGAACAATTTTTTTCAAAAAGGGGGTTGCAGCATAGTAAAATTTACCTATAATGCGGCCTCAACTTTCTACAGAACGCCAAACTCTGAGGCATAGGAAGTTGTCATGAAATTTGAAAGTATGCGACATTATTTCGGTTGGTATAGGTTGAAAGACGATACCTTGATAACTTAGTAATAAAGCAAACAGTACGCGACATTAGCTCAGTTGGCATAGGTTGAAAGACGATACCTTGCTAACTTTATAATGAAGCAAATAGTACGCGACATTAGCTCAGTTGGTAGAGCGATACCTTGCCAAGGTATAGGTCATCGGTTCGAACCCGATATGTCGCTCCAAATTTCTAGATACAATTTTTGAAATGCGACATTAGCTCAGTTGAGTTAATAGCAAGAGTCGATACCCATCTTGTTCCAAGGTATAGGTCATCGGTTCGAACCTATCTTTATTTATAAAGAAAGGCCGCTCCAAATTTCAGCATGATTTTGTTGTGCGACATTAGCTCAGTTGGTAGAGCGATACCTTGCCAAGGTATAGGTCATCGGTTCGAACCCGATATGTCGCTCCAAATTTCTAGATGAAATTTTTGAAATGCGACATTAGCTCAGTTGAGTTAATCTCAAGAGTCGATACCCATCTTGTTCCAAGGTATAGGTCATCGGTTCGAACCTCTCTTTATTTATAAATAAAGGTCGCTCCAAATTTCTACATGATTTGAAATGCGACATTAAGTAGTTGGCATAGGTTGAAAGACGATACCTTGCTAACTTTATAATGAAGCAAACAGTACGCGACATTAGCTCAGTTGGTAGAGCGATACCTTGCCAAGGTATAGGTCATCGGTTCGAACCCGATATGTCGCTCCAAATCACTTCGTCTGTTAAAATCCTTACTTTTAGAACATGCGATATCTTGCCAAGGTATAGGTCATCGGTTCGAACCCCTCTTTGTTTATAAAGAAAAGTCACTCAAAATCACTTCCTCTGTTAAAAATCCAATTAATTACTATTACGACACTAGACTCAGTTGCGTTTTCAGAAAATGCGATACATTGTTAAGGTATAGGTCATCGGTTCGAACCTCTCTTTGTTTATAAAGAAAAGTCACTCCAAATCTTGTTTATTCCAAAACTGGTGAAGTGTTTACTTTTGCATAAGGCTTACCAAAGCTAAATTCACATTTTCTTATGCTCACCACTGCAATCTAACTCATCCCGAATGTTGTCATTTAATAAATTTGCATCATCTACGTTTGAGCAAATTGTTTTTGCAATCAACAAACAAGTGATCTAGTACTCACTTCTTCATGGATCTCTAAAGTAAGAGCATATTGGTGAAGTAAAACATGATCTGGTTCAAATCATTTACTGGTGTTATCTCTGATAATCAACTCAAGATAGATTTTCCTAAGAAGTTAGGGCTTTAAACGAGGTGAGTGTTATGCGGATCCAACAACTGAGTGAGCTACTTGATTATGTTGCTAATTGCCATCTCGATATGGAGAAATTATATAAGCGTTTAGATCGTAACGCAGACTCCTCTAGAGTAAAAATGATGCTAACTTATTTTCAACAGCATGAGAGACATATATACGAAACACTTGAAAGTTACATAGAAGATGCGCCCTCAAGAATCTTAAATACTTGGTATAAAGACATTACTTTCGAAGATTTTAGCAAACGTTGTCTTGAAACCTCATTAGCCGCCAATATGCAAGAAGACCAAGTGCTTGAGCTGCATCTTGATTTAGAAAATCGCTTAATCGCGCTGCTAGAAAAAACAGCGATGAGTAGCCCTACTGATGAAATTAAGAGTGCATTAATGGATTTGGTCAGAGTGGCGCAAACTCAACAAAAACGTTTAGTTCACAGCACAATTCGTATGGATGATATCTAAACGACATATTAAATTTTGACATAACTTCCTGAAGTGTTAGTTTGCCAGCTATTCCCAGTAGCTGGCTTTTTTTATTAACAAAAAATAACCACCATAACTGTGGGAGTTCCCCTATAACTTCTGTTATATTTAGCATTCTTGTAACTCTTTTTTATGGAAGCTGACTTTACCCATGACATCGCTGCTTAAAACCCTTGAAAATGAACAAGCTACTGTCGCTCTTGGGCAACAAATTGCGCAGTGGATTGTGCCACCATTAACGATTTATCTTACTGGTGACTTAGGCGCGGGTAAAACAACGTTTAGTCGAGGTATTATCCAAAGTTTGGGTCATCAAGGCGCGGTGAAAAGTCCGACTTATACCTTGGTTGAGCCTTATGAATTTAACGATATGGATGTGTATCATTTTGATCTATATCGATTAGCTGATCCAGAGGAGCTCGAGTATATGGGGATCCGTGATTACTTCACTGACAGAAGTGTGTGTCTAGTTGAATGGCCTGATAATGGTCATGGATTACTTCCTAAGGCTGACATCCATTTGCATTTACGTTATAAAGAATCTCAAAGACAGGTTGAATTACAAGCCATATCCCCTGCAGGGCAGGCAATTTTAAATAAAATTAATATAAATAATAATGACTTTTAAAAAAACTTTTTTTATTCCTATTATCATCACGCTGTTGTTTTTGCCTAATTTAGTTTGGGCAGCCAATCAACTTGATAGCGTGCGTATTTGGGCTGCTCCAGAATCGACTCGAGTGGTGTTTGATTTAACTCAAGCTCCTAAATACGACAGTTTTACCTTAACGGGGCCAGATCGTTTGGTGGTTGATATTCAGGATACTGGCGCTAAAGTTAATTTAGATAAAATAGCGAATAACAGCAAAATTATCAAAAAGATACGTTTTAGCTCGCCGCCTAAAAAAGGCATATTGCGTTTGGTTATGGATTTAACTAAACCGGTAAAGTCCAGTTTGTTTACTTTGCCTCCGACAGCTCCTTATGGCAACCGTCTGGTAGTCGACTTAGAAAATGTTGACGGTGGATCCTCTACAAGTCAAACCGTTAGCCGCTCTGCTAATCAGTCATCGCGAGACATTGTGGTTGCCATTGATGCGGGCCACGGCGGCGAAGATCCAGGGTCTATTGGACCTTCTGGCATGCATGAAAAACGGGTAGTGCTTGAAATTGCTAAGCGTTTGGCGCGTAAAGTGGATGCAACTCCGGGCATGCGAGCGGTGATGACGCGTACTGGCGATTATTTTGTTAACTTGAATAAACGCTCTGAACTGGCACGAAACAGTAAAGCTGATTTATTGATATCGATTCATGCTGATGCCTTCACTTCACCGCAGCCTAGTGGCGCGTCTGTTTGGGTGCTATCAATGCGCAGAGCTAATAGTGAAATTGGTCGCTGGTTAGAGCAAAAAGAGAAACACTCCGAGTTATTAGGCGGTGCAGGCGAGATCATTCAAAATACCGATAGTGAACAATATTTAGCCATGACATTACTCGATATGTCGATGAACAGTTCGATGGCGATAAGTCATTCTATAGCTGGTGATATTCTTCGTGACTTAGATACGATTACTCATCTTCACAAAAGAAATCCAGAATCGGCCAGTTTTGCTGTACTTAAATCACCAGATATCCCCTCTATTTTAGTTGAAACGGGCTTTATCTCTAACCCAGGTGAAGAACGGTTGTTGTCTAACGGTAATCATCAAGAAAAGCTGGCTAATGCCATTTATAAAGGTGTGCTGCGTTATTTTGAAGGTAATCCGCCCGCTGACTCTTTGATGGCCAAGACGTCAAACGTTAAACACAGTGTAAAGCGTGGCGAGTCGTTATCAATTATTGCGCAGCGTTACAGTGTTTCTGTAAGCAGTATCAAGCAAGCCAATAATTTAAAGAGTGATGTAGTACGTATTGGTCAAAAACTCGTAATACCAAGGGCTTAATATGGCTATTCAACTGTTACCGCCACAACTTGCAAACCAAATCGCAGCAGGCGAGGTGGTTGAGCGACCTGCATCGGTGGTGAAAGAACTGGTTGAAAACAGTCTTGATGCCGGCGCGACTAGAGTTGATATTGATATCGATAAAGGCGGAAGTAAGCTGATTCGCATCCGCGATAACGGTGCGGGTATTCCTAGGGATGAGTTGGCATTAGCACTGTCGCGTCATGCAACGTCAAAAGTTCATACGCTCGATGACCTCGAAGCTATTTTAAGCTTCGGTTTTCGCGGTGAGGCGCTAGCCAGTATTAGCTCAGTGTCACGGCTAACATTAACCTCAAAAACAGTTGAACAGTCTGAAGCTTGGCAGGCCTACGCTGAAGGCTCGCAAATGGATGTCAAAGTGACCCCTGCTGCACATCCACAAGGCTCGACCATTGAAGTGGTCGACTTGTTTTTTAATACCCCCGCTAGAAGACGCTTCTTAAAAAGTGATAAAACCGAATTCACTCATATTGATGAGTGGTTAAAGCGGATTGCCATGGTGCGCCGCGATATTCATTTTACCCTGACCCACAATGGTAAATTAGTGCGTCAGTATCGTCCTGCAAATACCGACATTCAAACGCAGCAACGTTTAGCACAAATTTGTGGCCGAGCATTTGCGGAGCAAGCTTTAAGCATTGCTTGTGAACATGAAGGCTTATCTCTAAATGGTTATTTACAGTCACCACAAGATACAGTCATCACAGAGACGAATTTCTTTTATGTCAATGGACGATTAATTAGAGACCGACTGGTTAATCATGCTGTTAAACAAGCTTTTGCTGAGAACGGTATTGAGCATCAACCTGGATATGTGTTGATGTTATCACTTGATCCACACCAAGTTGATGTGAACGTGCACCCAGCCAAGCATGAAGTGCGTTTTCATCAATCTCGCTATGTGCATGATTTTATATTACAAGCGGTGCAATCGGCATTAGTGCAAATGCCTGCGTTAGCCTTATCTGAGCATGAACCTGAATCTAATTCACTAGATAAACATGATAATTCTGCAATGGTGCCCCAAGATCCAACTGTGATGGATGATGCCAATAGCGTCGCTAGCATTGAAGACGTATTCTCACTTAACCGTGACTCCACTAAAGCGATTAATAGTGTTAGCGCGTTCGGCTCAATGCATGTTCCGGGAAAGAATAATAGTTTATCTGGGGGGTATTCAGCTGCAATTAAGCCTAGTTATGATAAAAAGCCTGCTAGCCCATTAACTGCTGCCCAGACCAAATCTGCCATTGCTAGCTATGGACAGTTATTGCATACCCCGATGAATAGCGCGATATCATATGTTAATGAAGTCGCGACTGAGTTGGCCATCCCCCCATTGTTAGCGGGTGAGTATTGGGTGATATGCAAAGATGATAAGTTGTCATTGTTGCCTATAAAAAAGGTGCAATTGGCAGTGAGAAAGCAGCAAATTGAAATCAAACTCGCTAATGGCTTAGTGTCACAACCGTTATTAATGCCAGTATCAGTAGCTGCAGATTTAGATTGGCCAGAAACCTTAGCCAAGCGTGATCAATTACTGCGTAAGATGGGTATTGAATTAACAATTCGCTTTCAGCAGTTGATTATTAAAAAAGTGCCCCCATATTTGAGGGAAAGCCAACTTGCTGTTGTGATACCTGAATTATTGCAATGGATACAAATAGAGCAACCTTCAGATAATGCTATTGTCGGTTGGCTTGCACAGCAAAGTTTATCGCAATTTGAGCCAGTACAAGTCTTATGGCAGCAATTTTGTGCACTTGACGATGAAACGAAACAAACTTGTTATGACCAAGAGCACGTATTGCCTTGGCAAAATTGGATGAAAAATAATTAACGTGAACAGTGTCGATAAGCCGAAAATCATTTTTTTAATGGGGCCTACTGCCTCAGGCAAGACGGCATTAGCCATTGAAATGGCGACAAAGCATAATTGCGAGATTATTTCAGTCGATTCAGCGCTTATCTATCGTGGCATGGATATCGGTTCAGCTAAACCGACGGCGAAAGAGTTGCAAATGGCTCCGCACAAGTTAATTGATATACTTGATCCTAGCGAAAGTTATTCAGCGGCAGATTTTCGCCGTGATGCACTATTGGCTATCGAAGACATTATTCGTCGCGGTAAGACCCCTTTACTCGTGGGTGGCACCATGATGTACTTTAAAGCACTGTTAGAAGGTCTATCTCCTTTACCCTGTGCAGATGAAGGTATTCGGCAGCAAATATTGGCGCAAGCGCAAACAGACGGTTGGGACGTATTACACCAACAATTATGTCAAATAGATCCGGTTGCTGGAGCAAGAATTCATCCTAACGATCCACAACGATTATCGCGTGCATTAGAGGTTTATCGGATCAGTGGCAAAACAATGACTGAATTGACTCAAACTAAATCAGTCGCTTTGCCGTATGATGTAGTGCAATTTGCTATTGCACCTAACGATCGAAGTGTATTACATGAATTAATTGCTAAGCGATTTAATATCATGCTTGAGCAAGGCTTTATCGATGAGGTGTCACGCTTAAAAGCGCGTGGTGACTTAGATTTAGACATGCCATCAATGCGTTGTGTAGGTTACAGGCAGTGCTGGCAATACCTTGATAAAGAATTTGATCATGCGACTATGGTCGAAAAAGCTACCGCAGCCACTAGGCAATTGGCCAAACGTCAATTAACATGGTTGAGGAGTTGGCCGGAATTACAGTGGCTTGAAAGTGGTGTCGAAGGGAATTTAGTTACGCTTATGCGACAAAGCCGCTAGCTTATTAGCCGTTGCTGTATAATACTAAAACTAAACAATAAAACTTAATTCAACATATTTTAAAATAAAAAAGGAAATTCAAATGGCTAAGGGGCAATCTTTACAAGACCCATTTTTGAACGCATTGCGTCGTGAGCGTGTACCAGTCTCTATCTATTTAGTGAATGGTATTAAATTACAAGGCCAAGTTGAGTCATTCGATCAATTTGTTATCTTGTTGAAAAATACTGTAAGCCAAATGGTTTACAAACACGCTATTTCAACAGTCGTACCAGCACGCCCATTTAACGTTACTGCTCACCAAGGGACTGCCCATGGTGAAGAAAGCGATGCTGAATAATTTGAAAAGGAATACAATTTTTGTTTGATCGTTATGAAGCGGGTGAAACAGCGGTATTAGTACACATAGATTTTTCCGACGACGAACGTCGAGAGGATCTCACTGAGTTACAGCTATTAGTTGAATCTGCTGGTGCTCGCTCTGTTGGAGTGATTACTGGCAGTAGACGCTCGCCAGATCGTAAATTTTTTATCGGTACCGGTAAAGCTGAAGAACTAGCCGCAATGGTAGCTGCTACAGAGGCCAATGTAGTGATTTTTAATCATGCATTGAGTCCTGCTCAAGAGCGTAATCTTGAATTAGTATGCCAGTGCCGAGTCTTAGACAGAACTACGCTGATTCTTGATATTTTTGCTCAGAGAGCAAGGACTCATGAAGGTAAATTGCAAGTGGAGCTAGCGCAATTGCGCCACATGTCGACGCGCCTTATCCGTGGTTGGACTCATTTAGAGCGACAAAAAGGCGGTATTGGTATGCGAGGGCCGGGTGAGACCCAGCTTGAAACAGACCGACGTTTATTAAGAGGGCGGATTAAGAACATTAATCGTCGACTTGATAAAGTGGATAAACAACGTGAGCAAAGCCGCCGAGCTCGTAAGCGAAGTGATTTAGCAACAGTGTCTTTGGTGGGTTATACCAACGCGGGTAAATCGACATTATTTAATGCGCTAACTTCGTCGGACGTTTATGCTGCAGATCAATTATTTGCAACATTAGATCCAACACTGCGTAAATTATCCTTACCCGACGGTGCGGTAATTTTAGCAGACACAGTTGGTTTCATTCGTCATTTACCTCACGACCTTGTTGCAGCATTTAAAGCCACACTACAAGAAACTCGACAAGCAGAGATCCTTTTACATATCGTTGATTGTGCCGATGACAATATGGCTGAAAATTTTGAACAAGTACAAAGCGTACTTAAAGAAATCGATGCCGATGAAATCCCGCAATTAGTCGTGTGTAATAAGATTGATTTGCTTGAAGATTTCGCGCCTCGTATCGATTACGGTGAAGACGGTAAACCTGAAAGGGTTTGGGTCTCTGCGCAAAAACGCATTGGATTTGATTTGCTGCTTAAAGCGATAACCGAATTAATCGGTCAAGTTATTTGCGAGCTTACATTGAAAATACCTGCATCAGCAGGACATTATCTTGGCCAGTTTTATCGACTGGATGCAATACAGCAGAAAGAGTATGACGATCTGGGGAACTGTATTTTATCTGTTCGTTTATCGGATGCCGATTGGCGCCGATTAGCTAAACAGAGTCAAGGGGAATTAGAGACATTTATTTTTGACGACTCAGAAGTAGACATCTCTTGTTAATCTCATTTATTTCATCCAATTATGGAGTGCTAAATGGCTTGGAATGAGCCCGGTAACAAGGGGAACAAAGACCCTTGGGGAAATAAAGGTGGTAACGATAAAGGGCCACCAGATCTTGACGAAGTATTTCGTAACCTATCAAAACGTTTTGGTGGCAAGGGGGGCAATGGCGCTTCTGGTCAGCCATTTAATTCATCTTTATTGATTGTTTTTGCCGTTATTGCCGTCATTATCTGGGCATTGTCTGGTTTATATACAGTTAAGGAAGCTGAGCGTGGTGTGTTACTCCGTTTTGGTCAACACATTGGTGAAGTGAGTTCCGGTTTACATTGGAAAGCGACTTTTATTGATGAGGTGACAATGGTTGACGTGGAAACGTTCCGTTCGATCCCTGCGTCAGGCAGAATGCTGACATCTGACGAAAACATTGTGAATGTTGAGCTTGTGGTTCAATACAGCGTATCAGATGCTTATTCATATCTGTACAGTGCTGTTGATGCCAACTCGAGTTTACGTGAAGCGACTGACAGTGCATTGCGTTATGTCATTGGTCACAATCGTATGGATGACATTTTAACCACCGGGCGTGATGCTATTCGTCGTGATACTTGGACAGAGTTAGAGCGTATTATTGAGCCATATAAACTAGGCTTAGAAATTCGTGACGTTAACTTTTTACCCGCTCGTCCTCCAGAAGAAGTAAAAGATGCATTTGATGATGCAATTTCAGCTCAGGAAGATGAACAGCGCTTTATTCGTGAAGCTGAAGCTTATGCTCGCGAAATCGAACCTAAAGCGCGTGGACAAGTTGAACGTATGGCACAACAAGCTAGTGCTTATAAAGAGCGTGAAGTTCTTGAAGCTAGAGGTAAAGTCGCTCGATTTGAGAAGTTATTACCTGAGTATAAAGCTGCGCCAGATGTAACTCGAAATCGTTTATACATAGATGCAATGCAATCTGTGTTGGCGGATACTAATAAAGTACTTGTCGACACCAAAAGTAGCGGTAATCTGATGTACTTACCTTTGGATAAGCTGATGGATTCTTCTAAGAGTCAGCGTAATCAAGTAGAACCTGAGGTAGAACGTCACATCAACTCTGTCTCTAGTAGTGGTGTTGATACGCCGATTACTAGTATGCCGACTGATGGTCGTCTCAGCCGCGAAGATCGTCTTCGCCAAGGGAGGAACTAACAATGGGTAGATTAGCAGTGATCATTCTTGTCATCATTTTAGGGGTGAGTTTTTCCTCTTTAATGGTGGTAAGCGAAGGTGAACGTGCCATCGTTGCACGTTTCGGTAAGGTACTCAAAGAAGATGACGTAACAACCGTCTTTGCACCAGGCCTTCACTTTAAATTTCCTTTGGTAGATAAAGTTCGATATCTGGATTCTCGTATTCAGACATTGGATGGTGCCGCGGATCGTTTTGTGACTTCTGAAAAGAAAGACTTAATGGTCGACTCTTATGTTAAGTGGCGTATTCGTGATTTTGAAAAGTACTATCTTTCTACCAATGGCGGTATTAAAGCCAATGCAGAAAGCTTATTACAAGCCAAAATCAGCAACGACTTACGTACTGAATTTGGTCGTCGCACTATCAAAGAGATTGTTTCTGGTAAGCGTGATGAGTTGCAAACCGACGCATTACAAAACGCTTCTGAAAGTGCTGAGAATCTTGGTATTGAAGTGGTTGATGTGCGCGTAAAGCAAATTAACTTACCTGCTAATGTCAGTACTAGTATTTACCAACGTATGCGTGCTGAACGTCAAGCTGTGGCAAAAGAGCACCGTGCACAAGGTAAAGAACAAGCTGAAATTATCCGTGCGACTATTGATGCCAATGTGACAGTAAAGGTTGCTGAAGCTGAACGTAAAGCGCTTACCATTCGTGGTGAAGGTGATGCATTGTCGGCAAAAATTTATGCTGATGCCTACAGTAAAGACGCTGAGTTTTATAGCTTTTTACGTAGTCTAGAAGCTTACAAAGCAAGTTTTGCCGGTAAGAATGACATTATGGTGTTAGAGCCTGAAGGTGATTTCTTCAAATACATGAAATCGTCTAGCGGTAAGTAACATTTATATCATTTAGTTCAAAAAGCTCGGTCTTTACCGAGCTTTTTTGTGGCTGAAAGTTAATCTAATTAGTATGAATTCAGTTTTTCTAAAAACGGTCATAAATCATAACGAAGACTTTTTATTGTGTTTTTGATTATTTTTTATTAATAATTGCTTGTTTTAAATGTCTTTATTACCTCCTCAAGCACTAATTAAGGGACGACTAATTGTTATAATCTGGCTGATTTATAAGCGTTTTTGAAAAAAATGTTAATATCCTCACTCTAGATGTATGTTTTCTCTATGATCTAGTTCTAATTTTTCGCTATAATGAGCACCGCCTCAAAGTATGATTTTAGCGCTTCACCCTTTGTGATCGCTAAAGTATTGAAATATAAAAATTCCAACACCCTCTGGGAGATAAGTGGATGAGCAATGCGCCAGTCGATACCGGACGTCGCAGATTCCTGACAGCTGCAACCGCCGTAGTAGGTGGTGCTGGTGCCGTCGCTGTAGCGGTTCCTTTCATCAAGTCATGGAATCCGAGCGCCAAAGCGAAAGCTGCAGGTGCGCCGGTTGAAGTAAATATTAGTAAAGTTGAACCAGGTCAGTTAATTCGTGTCGAATGGCGCGGAAAACCGGTTTGGGTCGTTCGTCGTACAGAAACTGTGCTAAATAATCTTAAAACATTAGACAGTCAATTACGTGATCCTGCTTCCGAAGAAATGCAGCAACCAGAATATGCAACTAACCCTGCACGTTCTATCAAGCCTGAATTTTTCATAGCAGTCGGTATCTGTACCCACTTAGGTTGTTCACCAACTTATCTACCTGATTCATTCGGTGAGCAGGTTGAGGGTGTAACATCTGGGTTCTTCTGTCCTTGTCACGGTTCTAAATTTGACATGGCTGGTCGTGTATTCCAGGGTGTTCCTGCACCATTAAACCTAGTGGTTCCACCGCACAAATATATCGATGACGCTAACGTTATCATCGGTGTAGATACAGGAGCGGCGTAATGGTTAAGAATATTATTGATTGGATTGATGCTCGCATCCCAATGACGGCAACGTATAACCGTCATGTGGGTCAGTATGCCACACCAAAGAATTTCAACTTTTGGTATTTCTTTGGCTCATTAGCATTATTAGTTTTAGTTAACCAGTTACTGACTGGTATTTGGTTAACCATGAATTACGTACCAACAGCAGAAGGTGCATTCGCTTCTGTTGAATACATAATGCGTGATGTTGAATACGGCTGGTTATTACGTTATATGCACTCTACAGGTGCGTCAGCGTTCTTCTTTGTCATTTATATGCACATGTTCCGTGGATTAATTTACGGTTCTTATCAAAAACCAAGAGAGCTTTTATGGCTGTTTGGTATGTTGATATTTTTAGTGTTGATGGCTGAAGCATTTATGGGTTACTTACTGCCTTGGGGACAAATGTCCTATTGGGGCGCACAGGTAATTATCTCTTTGTTTGGTGCTATTCCTGTTATTGGTGATGACCTAACATTGTGGATCCGTGGTGACTACGTTATTTCCGGTGCAACACTAAACCGTTTCTTCGCATTACATGTTATTGCGCTGCCACTTGTATTGGTTGTGTTGGTGTTCTTACATCTAATCGCATTACATGAAGTGGGATCGAACAACCCTGATGGTGTTGAAATTAAAAAGAACAAAGATGAGAACGGATGGCCTATTGATGGTATTCCATTCCACCCTTATTACACTGTAAAAGATATTATGGGTGTAGCAGGCTTCTTAATCGTGTTCTGTTATGTGCTGTTCTTTATGCCTGAGGGTGGTGGATACTTCCTTGAGAAGCCAAACTTTGAAGCGGCTAACCCAATGAAGACTCCTGCGCATATTGCACCGGTTTGGTATTTCACACCATTCTATGCGATTTTACGTGCAATTCCCGACAAGTTAATCGGTGTTGTTGCTATGGGTCTGTCGATTGCAGTGCTATTTGTTCTGCCTTGGCTTGACCGTTGTAAAGTCAAATCTATCCGTTACCGTAGTTTGATTCACAAAATCAACATCGCACAATTTACTGTGTCGTTCATTATTCTTGGCTATTTAGGTGTGGTTCCTGCAACGCCTGAGCTAACTATTGCGGCACGTGTATTCACTTTCACTTACTTTGGTTTCTTCGTAGCCCTATGGGTTTACAGTAAGAATGAGAAAACAAAAGAAGTTCCTACGAGGGTGACACACTAATGAAAAAGTTATTAATTGCATTAGTTACACTACTGCCATCTCTCGCTATGGCTGCAGGTGGAAACGAGGTTCATTTAGAAAGCGCTAACGTTAACTTGCATGATAAAGCGTCATTAGAGCGTGGTCTGGATTTATTCCAGCAATATTGTTCAGGTTGTCACAGCACTAAATACCAACGTTATGAGCGTGTAGCAACTGACTTAGACATCAGTGGCGATGATATGCGTAATAAGTACATGTTCACTGATGCTAAAATCGGTGATTTAATGGAAAACGCTATTCCTCCTGTTGATGCGGCTAAATGGTTTGGTGCTCCGCCTCCAGACTTAACTTTGGTTGCTCGTGTACGTGGAGCTGATTGGGTATTTTCATACCTAAAAGGTTTCTATGCTGATGAAACGCGTCCATTTGGTGTGAACAACACCGTGTTTCCATTAGTGGCTATGCCGCACGTTTTACAAGACTTACAAGGTGTTGCAACTCCTCAATATGAAAAGACTGTCATTGATGGTGTTGAAACTATGACGTTGGTCGGCATGAATCCTCCTACTGGTGGCAAAATGAGTGCAGAAGAGTACGACCAAGCAGTTCGTGATATCACGGGTTTCTTAGTCTATTCAGCTGAACCTGTCCAGTTAGAGCGTGAAGCTTTAGGTTGGTGGGTACTTGGATTCTTGTTTATTTTCTTCATCATTGCCTATTTGTTGAAGAAAGAATACTGGAAAGATGTGCACTAGCCATCAATAACGGTTAATATACATTATCCGCATATTGTAAACGGGGGGCTTAGCCCCTCGTTTGTTTTGTTTTTTCTACATTCTGGAGGGTATCAATGGCTGTTGCTGCCAACAAACGCTCTATCATGACACTTTTTTCTGGTGCCGATGATTTATATAGTCACCAAGTACGTATCGTATTGGCTGAAAAAGGGGTTACCGTTGATGTTTTACAGGTAGACCCAAGTGAGATGCCTGAAGATTTACTTGAAGTAAATCCATACAACTCGGTACCAACTTTAGTTGATCGTGAACTCGTGTTGTACGAATCTCGCATTATTATGGAATATTTGGATGAACGTTTTCCTCACCCTCCACTAATGCCTGTATACCCAGTATCTCGCGGCCAAAGCCGTTTAATGATGCACAGAATCGACACCGATTGGTATGCGCTTGTTGAGCGTATCCGTAAAGGTGAAAAAGCTGATGCTGCGCGTAAAGAGTTAATGGAAAGTCTAATCGCTTTAGCGCCAGTATTTGCTGAAATGCCATACTTCATGAGCGAAGAGTTTGGTTTATCTGATTGCTACCTAGGCCCATTATTATGGCGCTTACCGGTATTAGGTATTCACTTAGACCCGCGTACATCGAAAGATATCAGTGCTTATATGACACGTATTTTTGAACGTGAATCATTTAAAGCATCGTTAACTGAGGCTGAGCGCGAAATGCGCATGGGCATGTGATGAAACCAATAACCGCTAATCGTCCATATTTGTTGCGTGCTTACTATGAATGGTTGATGGATAACCATTTGACGCCACACGTAGTCGTGGATGCATTTGTTAACGGTACACAAGTTCCACAGCAATTTGTTAAAGACGGTCAAATTGTCTTGAATATTGCAACTGGAGCTGTGGCAAATCTTCACATGTCGAATGATTCCGTCGAGTTTAATGCCCGTTTTGGTGGTGTTCCACAAAATGTGTATTTACCAATGGCCTCAATTGTGGCCATTTATGCTCGTGAAAACGGTGCCGGCACTGTATTTGATATGGAAGATGCGTATATGATCGAAGGTGAGCAGGATGAGTTGTCATCTGTGCCACCATCAATGAAATCTGTTGATGATACTTCGACATTACCGCCATCGCCTAAATCGACTACTGGTGACAAAGCTAAGCGTAAAAACCATTTAACTGTGGTGAAGTAACGATTCGTTACCATGACATAAAACCAGTCGCAAGGCTGGTTTTTTTTAAGCTAAAATTGCAGTATCACCATTTTTTATCGCTCAAATGGAACCCCAAATGTTGTTGATGATTGATAATTATGATTCTTTTACGTTCAACTTAGTGCAATATTTCCAAACGCTTGGACAAGAGATCCTCGTTAAGCGTAATGATGAAATCACCATTGAACAAATTGAAGCATTAGCGCCCACTCATTTAATCATTTCTCCTGGTCCATGCACTCCAAACGAAGCAGGGATCTCGCTTGCCGCCATTGAATATTTTGCTGGGAGATTGCCAATTTTAGGTGTCTGTCTCGGCCATCAAGCCATCGCCCAAGTGTTTGGTGTTGATGTTGTACGTGCAAAGCGTGTTATGCACGGTAAAACCAGCTTAATTGAGCACAATCAACAGGGATTATTTTCTCAGTTAGCATTACCTTTGCAAGTGACGCGTTACCATTCATTGTTGATTAATGATGTTCCCAAGAATTTTACGCTGGACGCATGGTTTGATGACCCTGTTCATGGGCGTGAAATTATGGCGATGAGCTATGCTGATTTACGTATATACAGTGTGCAGTTTCATCCTGAGTCTATTTTGACCCAGCAAGGACATGAATTGCTGAATAACTTTTTACAGTTATAAAGTGTAATCAAGGCTACCTATTTAAGTTCATTATCACTTATTCTGTTACAACTTCTGCAACCAATCTGGCTAAATTCTCGCGTATATTTATGCTATAAAGAGCGCTTAAAAATAATAAAAGGGATAACCATGACAAGCTTTATGCGAAACTTTGCGGTGAGCGCAATTTCTTTGGCGATGATCAGTGGCTGTGCTGCGACAGCAAAAAATGACGATACGATGGTTATCGCAAAGCCTACCGCTACATCATTGATGGTGCCATTAGCCCAACCTCCAAAAGCCGATCAGTTATTAACGCTTAATCAAATCATGGCTAATCCGGATTGGATGGGAATATTTGCCCAAGGAGCCTATTGGAGTGATGACAGCCAATCGGTGTATTTTAGTCGCCAAGCACACCAGTCGCCTATTCGTGATTTTTATCAACAAGCCATCGGCCAGTCTGAAGCGAATAAACTAGCATTGGATCAGTTACACCTTGCTGATCAGCGTAATGGTGTGTTGAATCAAGCTAAAACTAAAAAAGCTTACATTTATCAAGGTAACGTATTTGTAAAAGATTTATCAAACGGCGATATTACTCAAATGACTCGCCAAAATGATCCGATTAGCGACGTTCGCTTTTTGAGCGGCGGCGATCTTGCATTTTGGCAAGGTAATAATATTTTTCGTTTATACCAATCTAGTGGACTTGTGGAGCAAATGGCTGCAATCCTAATGGAAAATGAGCCTAAAAATACGCCAGCCCCCAGTACTTTTATGGCCAAACAGCAGCAAAGATTAATCCAATATGTTGCCATGCAACACGATAACAGTCTGACGCGTGATGAATATAGCGAATCATTGGCTAAAGCTGATCCGACTTTTTCAGCAAAACCTTGGTATTTAGGTGATGCGGAAGTTGTGTCAGAAATGAGTTTATCACCAGATGGACGTTACGTTCTATTGGCGTTAACGGATAAAAATTATAGTTGGCGTGCAGAACACGACATTATGCCCAATTATTTAGGGCAAGAAGGTTATGTTGATCCCGTGCCTGCTCGTGCTCGTGTGGCAGAAGATGTTTTCCCAGGTCAGCGTTTAGTATTACTCGACCTTACTGAACACAGTAAAAAAGATATTACCATTGAAGGCCTAGCCGGTTTTGATGAGGATGTACTTGCTAGCGTTAAAGCTGAAAATGCAAAAGCCCAAGGTAAAACCTACGAAAGCCACAAAGCGCCGCGTTTAGTGCAGTTAATGCAAGATTGGGAGTGGAGTCAAAGCGCTATTCAGTGGAATGATTCTGGCGATAAATTATTAGTGATGCTTGAAGCGGTTGATAATAAAGATCGCTGGATCGCGAGCGTCGATCTTCAAAAAGGCAAACTCTCTACTGAGCATCGCTTACATGATGATGCTTGGGTTAACTATAATTTTAATCAATTCGGTTGGATAACCGGTACAGATACCATGTACTACTTATCTGAAGAGTCTGGATTCTCTCAGTTATATACCAAAACAGCCGCAGGTAAGGTATCGGCATTAACTAAGGGTAAATTTGTGGTTGATAATGTGACCTTATCTCCAGATGCAAAATACTTTTATTACCGTGCTAATAAGGACCATCCGGGCAGTTATAATGTTTACCGTGTAGAAATTGCCAGCGGCAAATCAGAACAACTGACTCAGTGGTTAGGGACATTGGATTACAGCTTAAGCCCTGATGGCCAATCACTGTTATTAACAGCTTCATCTGCTATTCACCCCGATGAACTCTATATTCAGCCTATTGGTGGCGAGATTAGCCAATTAACCGACTATACCAGTACTGCATTTAAACAATATCCATGGCAAGTACCGCAAGTTGTTGCGTTACCTTCAACCCATGGTGCAGAGCCCATTTATGCGCGGGTTTATTTGCCGCAAGGTTATGATCCTAAACAGGCTGATAAATATCCGGCAGTGATGTTTAATCATGGCGCGGGTTATTTACAGAATGCTCATTATGGATTTTCGGGTTACTTCCGTGAATTTATGTTCAATAACTTGTTAACCCAACAAGGTTACGTGGTAATGGATATGGATTATCGCGGTTCAAAAGGTTATGGACGTGATTGGCGTACGTCGGTTTATCGTAATATGGGCCATCCAGAAGTGGAAGATCTAAAAGATGGTGTGGCTTGGATGGCAAGCAATGCTAATGTGGATCCTCAACGTGTAGGCACCTATGGTGGTTCATACGGCGGCTTCCTTACTTTTATGGCGTTATTTAATGAACCTGATTTATTCCAAGCAGGGGCCGCATTACGTCCTGTAGCCGATTGGGCTCATTATAATGCGCCATATACCTCTAATATTTTAAATACGCCTGACGTTGACCCTATCGCTTATGAGCGTAGTTCGCCGATAGAACATGCTCAAGGTTTACAAAAACCATTACTGATCATGAGTGGTGTCTTGGATGATAACGTATTTTTCCAAGACAGTGTGCGCATGGTGCAACGTCTAATTGAATTAGAAAAACCGATGTTTGAAACGGCAATTTATCCTGTTGAGCCACATGGATTTAAGCAACCTTCTAGTTGGTTAGATCAGTATCGTCGTATTTATAAGTTGTTTGAACAAGAGCTGAAATAGTCAGCGCTAAGTTCAAAAAGACAAATAAATATTTATTAAGGCTTCCTTTGAGAAGCCTTAATTTTTATTATTAAGCGACTAACACAATAAAAGGCAATGTGAGTGGCAATATCAATAGCAGGTGGGGTTAGGCCCGGAAAAGTCATCGAAATTGAGCGCCGACTCTATAAGCAGCTTATTGTGGGTAAGCATAAAGTTAATGCTATGCCAGATGAGATCAGCGAAGACTTAGAAGAAAACGCCAATAAGCTTGATATTGAGCGTCAAGCATTAAAGCTGCGCATTGATAAGCAAGCAAAAGAGAAACAAGTATATCTTGAGGTGTCTGCACTGCTAACCCATACGGTTAATAATGCAATAGAGCATCAGTTAGCTAATCCACAAATGATATTAGAAGCATCAGCAATTGGTGAAGGCCAAATTTTATTGCTTGATTTATTATTAGATCCAGATCTTAATATCAATCGACTACGACCAATTATTGAAAGTATTAGTTGGTTATCGCGTGATTTAATTAATTTAATTAACAGCCCTGCATCTGGCCACCGCCGCCCCAAAAACTCCGATGTCCAAGTGACCGATATCAAGCTGGTACTCAATTACATTGGTATTGAAAATTTACGTTTGTTGATCCCTTATTTTTGTTTACGCCATTGGCTACCTACAGGTAATGCCAATTTATTGTGGATAACCCGCAAGCTTTGGCGATATAGCATGGTGAGTGCCATTGCCGCGCAAACCTTAGCTGAGTTACATAATAAAGAGCCCAGCTTGGCTTATTGTTGTGCCTTAATGTATCAATTTGCTACTTCGATCATTCTCAGTCAAAGCGGGCATATATTTGATAAAACTTGGGGGACATGGCTACGAGAAGCCAGCCTTAGTCGAGAGAAACAAGTTTATGATGCTATTATGGCAACAGATTTTCCTGCTGAGGCCGTTTTAGAACAAGTGTTGCAGCATAGTCATAGCTTAAATTGGCAACTACTCAGTTTACTGCAATTTGATGACTCAGCGATGACTCAAGTGCTAAAAGAACTCGATCACGATTACCACTTTACCGAGTTATCCGTCGACGCTGCAATTGTGGCTAAAGCGAGTTGTTACGCCAAAGTGCTTTTGCTAGAAGAGCAGCAACAAATCGACCCACAAGAAAAAAGAATTATGTTCGATTACTATCAATTTTCAGCCCAAGAATTAATTCGTCTTAAAGGGAAAAATTTCCGTAAACTCAATTTACTTTAACGCTGTTTTTTGTGTTTCGAGCAAATGTTAAATCTGTGTAATTATTCACTTTTGATGAATAGCTACACAAAATGGAGCCAAATAACTTTTTTTATGACTAGTTATGCTTCATAACCTCCAATAAACGCTTTGTTTATTCATATTTTTAATTCTTTATGCATAATGCTGATCTGGCCTGCAGAAGTTAATTGTACTGAACTGGTATTTTGATCACATTTTCGCTAATAATGTCGCATAAATAATACAAACTTCCGCTAATGCACTTACAGAATATAAAGCAAACAGCGGAAACAGCGGCTTTAAAACCGTTTACAACCTGAAGGATAAAATGCAATGAGTGTAGAAATGAACCTAACCCGTGCCCAATTCGATGAAGTTATGGTGCCTAATTATGCGCCTGCGGCCGTTATACCTGTTCGTGGAGCCGGTAGCCGAGTGTGGGATCAAGAAGGTAAGGAATTCATCGATTTCGCTGGTGGTATTGCAGTAAATTGTTTAGGTCATTGTCACCCAGCATTAGTGTCAGCATTAAAAGAGCAGAGCGAAAAAATATGGCACTTATCTAACGTGATGACTAACGAGCCTGCACTTGAATTAGCCACAAAGTTAGTCAATGCCACATTTGCTGAGCGTATTTATTTTGCCAACTCTGGTGCAGAAGCGAACGAAGCCGCACTTAAATTAGCGCGCCGTTATGCTCTAGACAACCATGGTGCAGACAAAGATCAAATCATCGCCTTTGATAAAGCATTCCACGGCCGGACATTTTTTACTGTTACGGTTGGTGGTCAAGCAGCATATTCAGATGGTTTCGGCCCTAAGCCTCAAAGTATTACCCATGTACCTTTTAATGATATCGCTGCACTTGAAGCGGTTATTTCAGACAAAACCTGTGCCATCATGCTTGAACCTCTTCAAGGTGAAGGCGGTATTATCAATGGTGACCCTGAGTTCTTAAAAGCAGTACGTCGCTTAGCTGATAAGCATGACGCATTGGTTATTTTTGATGAAGTACAAACAGGCGTAGGCCGTACTGGTGAGTTATTTGCTTACATGGGTACTGACATAGTGCCTGATATTTTAACTAGCGCTAAAGCGTTAGGCGGTGGCTTCCCGATAGCTGCAATGCTAACCACTGCAAAAATTGCTGCTCACTTAAAAATTGGTACTCATGGTTCTACTTATGGTGGTAACCCACTTGCTTGTGCCGTTGGTAATGCGGTAATGGACGTGGTTAATACCAAAGAAGTACTTGATGGCGTTAAACATCGTGAACAGCTATTCCGTGATGGTTTAGCGGCAATTAATGCCAAATACAACGTATTCAGTGAAATCCGTGGCAAGGGATTATTACTTGGTGCGGTATTAAATGAGCAATATGAAGGCCGTAGTCGTGACTTTTTAGTGGCATCTGTTGCTGAAGGCCTAATGAGCTTGATGGCGGGTGCAAACGTAGTGCGCTTTGCTCCTTCATTGGTTATCCCTGAAGCTGATATCGCTGAAGGTCTATTGCGTTTTGATCGCGCGGTAGCAAAAGTGGTTGCAGGTTAATGAACAAAAAGTGTGAGCCTAGCTTGCACTTTTTTGTTTGGGTACGCCAACAAAGTAAAATTGCGCCGAAAAGTATTTCAGCGCAATTTATTTGTGGCGCAATGAGGAGATTAAGATGTTAATCATACGTCCTATCCGTGCAAGTGATTACGATGCACTTTATGGTATTGCAGTCGAGTCAGGCCACGGTTTTACATCTTTACCAGTTAACGAAGAGTTACTGCGTTCAAAGATTGCTAGGGCAGAAGCATCTTTTACCAAGCATGTTGATAAACCTTTTGACGAAGGTTATTTAATGGTGCTTGAAGACATGAAAACCGGTGAAGTTGTCGGCACTTGTGGTATTGAAGCTGCTGTCGGCATGGAAGATGCTTTTTATCATTACCGTTTAGGTACTGAGGTATATCACTCTCAACAAATCTCAGTTCGTAATGAAGTTGAAACCCTGACTCTATGCCATGACTATACGGGAGCGGCTGAGCTGTGCACCTTGTTTTTAAAAGACGGTTATCGCAAAGGTAATAACGGGCGCATGTTGTCGCGTTCGCGTTTTTTATTTTTAGCGCAGCATCAACATCGTTTTGGTGAAACTGTTATCGCAGAAATGCGAGGGGTCAGTGACGATCATGGTGAATCACCATTTTACGAATGGCTGCAGCATCATTTTTTAGGTATCGACTTTGTTGAGGCTGATTATTTATCAGGCTTAGGTAAAAAAGCGTTTATGGCTGAAATGATGCCACGTAACCCTGTTTACGTTTGTATGCTGCCTAAAAAAGCCCAAAAAGTGATTGGTGAAGTGCATAAAAACACTAAGCCAGCACTGCGGTTACTGCAAGCGGAAGGATTTAAATTCCGAAATTATGTCGATATTTTTGATGGTGGTCCAACGGTTGAATGTTCAATCGGAGATATTCGCTCGGTAAAAAAGAGCCGTTTACTTACTGTGAGCATTGGTAAAATGCCACATGCCGATCACCATTTTATTATTTCCAACACCTTGCTAGCTGATTATCGCGCATCGGCGGCAAAACTGTTGGTCTCTGATGAACACGATAATGTGGTGCTTAGTACTGAAATTGCTGCCGGTCTTATGGTCAGCGAAGGCGAGCAAATTCGTGTTTTAGCAATGTAGGAGCAAGAAATGACACAATATATTCAAGGTCAGTGGTTAGCTGGCGAAGGTCATGAAATTAACTCAAAAAACCCAGCCAACGGTGACGTCATTTGGCAAGGTAACACTGCAACCGCTACTCAAGTGAACGCTGCTGTAGATGCCGCTCGTGCGGCGCAATTTGATTGGTTTATGCTGGGTTATGACGCCCGTTTAGCCATTGTTGAAGCTTATCGCGCACAACTAGAAAATAATAAAGCCGAGATAGCTGAAACCATCGCTCAAGAAACCGGTAAGCCACAATGGGAAACCGCCACTGAAGTCGGTGCCATGATTGGCAAAATCGCTTTGTCAGCAAAAGCTCACGACAAACGGACTGGTACTGAAACCAATGACCTGCCAGCAGGTCGTGCGGTATTACGTCACAAGCCTCATGGTGTTGTGGCTGTATTTGGTCCATATAACTTTCCGGGACATTTACCTAACGGTCATATAGTGCCTGCATTATTAGCCGGTAACACAGTGGTGTTTAAGCCTTCAGAACTAACGCCTAAAGTGGCTGAGTTAATGCTAAAGTGCTGGGACAAAGCCGGCTTGCCACAAGGTGTGATTAACCTAGTGCAAGGCGAAGTTGACACAGGTAAAGCGTTAGCATCACACCCGCAAATTGATGGATTATTCTTTACCGGTAGTTCTCGCACTGGGCATATTTTACATGAACAATATGCCGGCCTTCCGGGTAAAATTTTAGCCCTTGAAATGGGTGGTAATAACCCGCTTATCGTTAAAGGCGTTACTGATACTAAAGCGGCAGTCCATGACATTATTCAGTCTGCATATATTTCCTCTGGACAGCGTTGTACTTGTGCCCGTCGTTTATACATTGAAGAGGGCGAGCAAGGCGATGCGTTAATTGCCGAACTAGTCAAGGCTGTTAAGCAAATCAAAGTCGGTGCTTGGAACGCTCAACCGCAACCTTTTATGGGCTCAATGATTTCTGAAACTGCAGCGCTTGGTATGGTTGCTGCGCAAGCAACACTCAAGTCATTAGGTGGCGTTCCGTTAGTTGAGTTAGTGCAAGTTGAAGCTGGAACGGGTTTAGTGACTCCAGGTTTAATTGACGTTACTCAAGTGGCAGCGTTACCAGATGAAGAATATTTTGGTCCATTATTACAGTTAGTTCGTTACCGTGATTTTGACCAAGCTATCCATTTAGCGAATGCGACTCGTTATGGTTTATCTGCCGGTTTACTCGCTGACAGCCGTGAAGATTACGATTACTTCCTCGCGCGCATTCGTGCTGGTATTGTTAATTGGAATAAGCAAATCACAGGTGCATCAGGTGCGGCACCATTTGGTGGCGTTGGCGCATCGGGTAACCATCGTGCAAGTGCATTTTATGCTGCTGATTATTGCGCTTACCCTGTCGCTTCAATGGAAGCTGATTCAGTAAGCTTACCTGCAACTTTAAGCCCTGGTTTATCAATTTAACTGATAAATTCATCGCATGATCCGTGCTGGTGACGTGTTCGCCAGCCTTATTTTAGAAGGATTTAACCATGCATACTGACGTTAATGCTTTATTTGCTGCCCTATGGCAAGACTACATTAAGATGACGCCTTCAGCGGCGAAAATTCATCAACTATTAGGTCATGGTGCTCCTATCATCAATGACCATATCGCGTTGCGTACGTTTAATATCGCCAAAGTGAATTTAAGCGTATTGGCTGAGCATTTCACCTCCATCGGTTATGTCGACTGTGGCGATTATCAGTTTGTACAGAAAAAACTGATAGCCAAGCATTTTGAACATCCTGATCCAACACAGCCAAAGGTGTTTATCTCTGAGCTGTTAGTCGAGGAGTTTAGCCCTGAACTGCAAAAAACTATCCACGGTTTAATCGACCAAGTGGATGTTACAGCAACGACTGCCGATAATTTCATTTATTCAGGTCGTCATTGGGATCTAGATAAAGCCACTTACCAAGCCTTACTTGCTGAAAGTGAATATGCCGCTTGGGTCGCTGCGTTAGGTTACCGCGCTAATCACTTCACAGTATCAATTAATGACCTGCCAGAGTTTGAGCGTATTGAGGATGTAAACCAAGCCTTAAAACAGGCCGGTTTTGTATTAAATAGTTCAGGTGGTGAGATTAAAGGTTCGCCAGAAGTACTGCTAGAACAGTCTTCTACCATGGCCGATAAAGTCGTGGTTAACTTCACTGATGGCGATGTAGAAATTCCAAGTTGTTTCTATGAATTCGCCCGTCGTTACCCAATGGATAATGGTCAGCTTTATACTGGTTTTGTTGCAGCATCTGCAGACAAGATTTTTGAAAGTACCAATTCAATGATGTAATGTTGTGTACAACTAAAAAAGACCTAATTGAGTTATCAATTAGGTCTTTTTGTTGGCCGTAGCAAAGGCTTGGTTCAGTAAAAGGACAGCATGGAAGCTTATGGATTGATCAAAATGCTGACATTAAGCCCTTGTAATGTCTCACTACGATTAAATTTTAATATAAACCCATATTGCTCACAGATCTCTTTCACAATCGACAAGCCCAGTCCGTGACCCGTAGTTGCTTCATCGAGGCGGGTTCCACGAGCGGTTAACAATGCAATTTGCTCTTGCATGACACCACAGCCATCGTCTTCTATTTGGATTAATATCTCTCCTGATGGCAAATCAACTATGCTGATGTTCACCTGTGAATTTGCCCATTTAAAGGCGTTATCGAGCAGGTTGCCAAACAACTCCATGCCATCTTCACGATGAATGGGGATGCGACTAATATGTTGTGCGTTAACCACTCGGCATTCAATGACGCGCTGATGATGCACCTTATGTAAGGTTTGAATTAAGCTATCGAAATCTTTTGGAACAGCCAGTTGTGCAGCGGGTAGCATGTCACCCGTTATTCGCGCCGCAGCCAGTTTACGCTCAATCATTTTATGCACTAAATCTAATTGCTGCTGCATTGCTATTGCGGCGTCAGGGTGGGTGAGCCCCAGGGCTTCAACTTGTTGCTGCATCACTGCTAATGGTGTTTTTAAGCCATGGCTTAAATTGCCTAGGTTATTTCGACTGCGTTCAATTTGTTTGGCTGTGTAGTCTAATAGCTCATTATAGGTTTCTGCTAGCGGACGGATCTCCGCCGGTATTTGCGACATGGTTAACGAAGCTATTTCACCTTCGCGCAATTTAGCCAGTGCGCCTTGGATTTGATTCACTGGTTTAAACGATTGGCGTAAAATAATGAAGATACCGGCGATCATCGCCAATAACATGCCAATATTGATTGCCAGTTTAGCGCCAAAGACTTCACTGAAAACGCGGCGACCAATACTAAGATCTTGGGCTACTGTCAATGTTGCCGTGTTGGGACTGTTAGGCGCACCAATACCAATAGAGAGCAGCTGCATATCATTATTTTTTGGCCCTTTAGCTTGCCATACGCGTTTTTGCTGCGCTTGTAAGGGTTCGATCTGCAGCTCTGCATCCCATAAGGATCGAGAACGAATAGTACGGTCAGGTAAATTTAATTGGAAATAGCGGCCTGAATAAGCCGGGCGATAAAAACTGGATAATTGGCTTTGGTCGATAACCAGTTCGCCATCATCGAGCCGAGTGGCAATGATAATATGTTCTAAATCTTCTTCTAAACGGTTAATGATGGAGTCATGAAACGCATCTCGCAGCATAGATTCAAACAAAAATAAGCCGATGAGAGTGGCAATGATGATCAATCCACTCAGCCATAAGCTTAGTTTAAAGCGAATTGACATCATTCAATTATGCCATGAAAGATATAGCCTTGACCGCGACGGGTTTCGATAGCCGTTTTACCCAGCTTTTTACGTAAATGAGTCACGTATACTTCAACGACGTTACTTTCTTTCTCATCATCAAACTGGTAAAGCTTGTCTGTAAGCTGCTGTTTTGATAGTAGTTTTCTTGGCGACATCAAGAAAATTTTCAGTAACCTAAATTCCATTGATGTCAGCTCATACTCTTGTCCGCCCACCGTTACTTTCTGCTCATTTTCGTCGAGATTAACCCCAGCGTAGCAGAGTTGTTTTGATGATGAATTCACCCGTCCATGAGCTCGATGGATAAGTGCCTGAATTCTTGCGAGTAGCTCTTGAGTGTGAAAAGGTTTACCTAAGTAATCATCAGCTCCAGCATTAAAACCTTCCACTTTTTCGTGCCACTGACTGCGGGCCGTTAGCATAATGACTGGGGTACTGATGCCACGTTCACGCCATTGAGTCACCAATGACAAGCCATTGCCATCGGGTAAGCCAATATCGAGAATGACACAGTCATAATCTGTTTCTTTCATCAAATAATCGGCTTCAATGGCCTTATCTGTGACGTCCGTAATATAACCTGCTTGCTTGAGTTGTTTTTCAAGTTCAGCAACCAGTAATGGGTTATCTTCAACGAGTAACAGTTTCATGTTTAGTACATTCGCTCGGTAATTGAGTCAATGGATCTTGCATGCCATTGGCTGCATCTAATTGCAGATTAACAACATGCCCTTGTTTTAGCCTAAATTGCAGGTCATAGCGCCACTTATCCTGATATTGGTATAGTTGCGCATCGATTAAGTGGCCATCACAATACTGTGATATCCAAGCTAAGTAATCATCTAATGACCTTATATTACCAGAAGATACTAATTTTTGGACGTTATCATGATCCAGAGCGAGTTCTTTTGTGGGAATATCTTGCTGGTTAATCGTGATGGCCATTAAGCTGCTTATTGCTATGGAGAACAAGCTATTCATGGTCGCTCCAAAATAAAAAAAGTGGCGTTCAGAGTATGAACACCACTTTAAGTATATTGGCTTAAATCAAGCTGAAGCTTATATGATTAAGGCTTAAACATTACGTTTTAGCCCTATAAAACCTTAGTTGTTTAGCGTGTGCCGTAAACGACGATAGTTTTACCGTGTGCTTGAATCAAACTTTGTTCTTCAAGCATTTTTAAAATACGGCCTACCGTTTCACGTGAACAACCTACAATTTGACCAATCTCTTGACGGGTAATTTTAATTTGCATGCCATCAGGATGTGTCATTGCATCAGGCTGCTTAGCAAGGTGTAATAGTGTTTGTGCAATACGGCCGGCGACGTCAAGGAATGCTAAGTCGCCCACTTTTTGGCTAGTACTTTGTAAACGATAGGCCATTTGCGCCGAAAGTTTCATAAGGATTTCAGGATTAACCTGGATAAGTTGCTTAAATTTCTTATAAGAAATTTCTGCAATTTCACATGCTTGCTTAGCACGAACCCATGCTGTACGTTCAGATTGCTCTTCAAACAATCCAAGTTCACCGATAAAGTCGCCTTGATTAAGATAAGACAGGATCATTTCTTTACCTTCTTCATCTTTGATCAATACTGCGACAGAACCTTTGACTATGTAATATAAAGTATCAGATTCTTCACCAGCATGGATTAAGGTGCTCTTTGCTGGATACTTATGAATGTGACAATGTGAAAGAAACCATTCTAATGTTGGGTCAGGTTTTGGCTTACCAATCAGAGCCATACGATATTCCTCGATTGATTAAAAATGAAAGTAAGTAATGTCTAATTAAGCATTCTACGCTATTGGTGCGGCGAAAACTTTGATAGAGATCGTATTTAGAAGTGTGTGTAGTGTATATTAACTTGTTAAATTTTAGATTAAATTTATTTTGTTTGTGATGGCGGTCGACTTTTTTGGCCAATTTGTCTTAATCATCACTACTATTGAATTATTGCAAAATACATGTGTCTATTGTATTGGATCCATGAGTTAGCTAGTGTTATCTAATCAGCATCATAAATAGTTGTCGAGGTATGCGTGAAAAAACTGAGTCAAATCGGGGTTATTGTCAGTGTTATGTTATTGAGTGGGCTAAGTTTGCCCCTGAACGCATTTGTTATCCCGCCTTCTATTCAGTCTCAGGCCGCCACTAAATTAGTCAATATTCAAATTAAAGCTAAGCAGGGCAATGCAGATGCGCAATTTTTATTGGGTTTAATGTATCTCTCGGGGCGATTTGTTATTCAAGACACAGAGCAAGGTTTGTACTGGATTAACCTTGCGGCACAGCAGCAACACATCAAGGCGCAGCAAACCTTAGCTGATTTAGCTTTTGAGGGGCATAAATTATTTCCGCGTGATTTAGCGCTTGCAGAAAAATGGTACCTAAAAATGATTGAGCAAGGTGATAAGTGGGCTCATTTTCGTTTAGGGTTTATTTATTCTGCTGGTGGTGATGGCGTGGCACGAAATTGTGGCAAAGCCATGGAGCAGTTTTTGGCAGCAGGTGATGCGGTTTCAATGGGGAATGTTGCGTGGATATTAGCCACGTGTCCGGAAGCCGAATATCGAGATGGTTCACGTGCGGTATCAATGTCGCTAAAGTTACTTGAGAATAATAAAAACGATCCCACAGTATTAGATAACCTTGCGGCCGGCTATGCAGAACTGGGCGATTTTACTGCAGCGATAGATACGCAGAAAAAAGCGATTGATGCACTAAAAGATAACCCTGAGATTGTGCGCAGCGATGAGTTTATTTTACGTTTGGAGCAGTATAAAAATAAGCAGGCTTATCGAGAAGTTATCCCACTGATGTAACGCACCAGCCAAACCCAGTGGTTATCTTGTTGTCGCGGGATAGGTAAGGGCTTATCTCGCGTTTGATTATCGGCTTTATTGGGTTTCGTTGATGTGCTTAATGCACTAACAGATCAAAAAGGGGGAATTAGCTCTTCAAGCACATCAACTGCCGTTCTTTCGCTTGAAATCACGATGCGCCTATCTTAGTGGTTCTGACTTAAATCAAACTTAATCGAGTTTGATATCATTAAGATTTTGCAGCTCTAAGCGTTTATCCATTAAGTCTTTCACTAATGGCGTCAAAATTAATTCCATTGCCAATGACATTTTTCCACCGGGAACAACCAGTGTGTTGACGCGTGACATAAATGAGCCTTGGATCATGTTGAGATAATAAGGAAAATCAACATTATTAATACCGCGAAAGCGGATGACTAAAAAGCTTTCATCTAGGCTGGGTATGTCTTTTGCGCTAAAGGGGTTTGAGGTGTCCACGGTCGGCACGCGTTGAAAATTAATATGAGTCCGTGAAAATTGTGGCGTCATGTGCTTAATATAATCATCCATACTGCGCACAATCGATCCCATGACTTTTTCACGGCTATGGCCTCTATCGTTTGTATCGCGAATGATCTTCTGGATCCACTCTAAATTAACAATCGGTACCATGCCAATCAGCAGATCGACATGTTTAGCCACATCAGCATCTTCAGTTACCACACCACCGTGAAGACCTTCGTAATAGAGCATATCGGTATTGGCAGGTAAATCACGCCATTGAGTAAATGTGCCCGGCATTTGATTAAATGGCACGGCTTCGTCAAACGTATGCAAGTAACTGCGAGTTTGACCATTACCTGTGTTGCCGTAGCTGGTAAAACACTCTTCGAGTTTTTTGAAATTATTCGCTTCGGGTCCAAAATAACTCAGATTACGATTTTCAGCCTGTGATTTTCTAATTAACACTTCCATTTCAGCGCGAGTGAAATTGTGGAAACTATCACCTTCAACAAATGCGGCATTAATACCCAGCTGTCTAAAAATATGAATGAAGGCAGTTGTAGTTGTGGTTGTGCCAGCACCGGAAGAGCCGGTTACAGCAATAATAGGATGTTTTGCTGACATGTTATTTGCCTAGGTAATGTGTGGACGCGAAAAAACCAGTCACTAGTTATACGGTAATCTTTACCCGTGGGTCAATTATTCAAGGGTAACAATGTGATCATTTTGTCGCAAAATCAGTGTTTTTGTATTGTATCTAGTCGAAAGACGGACGTGAAATGTGTTCCCGTTGCCGAATGGCAATAGACTCATCATCTTCACTGAATTCAACCACTAACTCGCCTTTTTTGAGCGCAAGCTTACATTGCTCTATTGCTCTGGTTAATTGTTGCTCGTTGGCGTCACTAAAACTGCCATCTTCAAGTTGTGATAATAGATACTCTTTTATCATACGTTGAAGTACTTCTTGAGGTAATGAGAGTAACGCTTCATAAGGCACAAGCATGGTATATTCCTATTAATGACTTAGTGAAGAAGATGATCCGTCTGGCTCGGTTAGCGTATGTTCTTCAGAGAAAATAAACGCGATGATACGTTGCTCAAGATAAAAATGTGGCTTCCAAGGCCAGCCGCCGGCAATAAATCCCACATGACCACCAAACTCATGTAACTCGTATTCAACCATTGGCGATAATTGATCTTGGGTCGGGATCACTTCAACGGTCATAAAAGGGTCGTCTTGAGCGTGGATGACCAGCGTGGGCTTAGTTATATACTGTAAATAACCTAGGCCGCTAGCTTGCTGATAGTAGTCATTAACGTCAGTAAAACCGTGTAATGGTGCTGTCACTTTATCGTCAAATAAATAAAAGGTGTTGAGCATTTTGAGCTGCTCTTTTGTGATCGGCATTTGTTCGGTTAAATCTGTAGTATTAATTTTATCGAGCATTTTTTGCTGCAAACGTTTAATCAAAAAACGTTGATAGAGAGTTGAAAAGCCACTCTCCAAGCGTTTGGCACAAGCTCCTAACGTTAACGGTGCTGATACCACTACAGCACGTTCGAGTAAGCTATGTTGCTGAGTACTACCTTGATATTTTGCCAATACATTACCGCCCAAGCTGTAACCTACAGCATAAAGCGGTGAGTCCGGATAATAGTGTTTGAGTTGCCCTAGGGTATAGGCTAAGTCGTTAACATCGCCGCTATGATAACTGCGAGCTAAGCGATTAGGCTCACCTGAACAGCCGCGATGATGATGGACAACAGCTGCCAGCTTGGCTTTTTTGGCTTCAATCAGCATTCTGCGTACATAGTGAGATTCTGTGTTACCTTCAAGACCATGAATAATGACTAAGATAGGCTGGCCATTCTGGGCTTGTCCTAACCAATCTAAGTCGACAAAATCGCCGTCAGGTAGCTCTTGCCTTTGCCGAAATGTTATTGGTTTGGCCACTTTAAATAGGAATGGTAGAATCGTTTGCACATGTGGGCTAGCAGCCCACCAGGGCGGAGTGAACAAGGTTTTCATAGACGGAATATTTCTGTAATTGTTTGTGAAAATTTAAACGTATGTTTAAATGTTACTCATGCCACTCTACCACATAAAAAATATAGACAACAATAAACTCAAGGGGAAGTAAATGAAGCGGCGTACCTTTCTCACTGGTGCTTTTGCTGGAACGGCTGCATTAGCATTAGGCGTTAATTTATATTTGCCAAACATCACAACTTCTTCGGAGGATATTCATCACCGCGTATTATTTGGTGTGTTGATCCCGGTATTCCTAGATGGCGCATTACCTGAGGTTCCTAGTCAGAGAGAGCTTGCTATTAATCGCACTCTGGATGCTATCTCACAATCAATTACTCACCTGCCTGTTGAACAGCACCAAGAGTTAATGGAGTTATTAAATTTACTCGAAGGTCGTTTCGGATTGTTGCTACTCAGTGGCAGTATGACGCCGCTGTTAATGCGAGAACCTCAGCAATTGATCGACATGCTAGAGTTTTGGCGTCATAACTATTTAGACATGTTAACCACCGCTTATGGCGGATTACGAGAATTGATTATGGCAAGCTATTACGCCTGTCCAGAGCATTGGGGAAATTTACGTTATGTAAAACCCACTTTCTTGGTGCCTAACGCGCATTAATCCTACTGTATAGGGAGTATTACCTTGGCCATTATTGATCCTATTATTACTGGTTTAAGCGCGGGTTGGCATCATATCGATGCGAGCACCTTAGAGATTGATCGTCACTTTGACGCGGATGTGGTTATTGTGGGTACCGGTGCGGGTGGCGGTACTGCAGCAGAAATACTCACAGAAGCTGGCTTAAAAGTGATTATGATTGAAGGCGGTGCGCTCAAATCATCGACAGACTTTGATATGGAAGAGCGCCACGCTTATCCTAATCTATACCAGCAGGCTGCTGCGATGAAAACGGCAGATAAAGGCATAGGTATATTCCAAGGTCGTGCAGTAGGTGGTTCAACCACAGTCAATTGGACTACAGCGATTAGAACGCCGGAACAAACATTGGCTTTTTGGGAACAAGAAAAGTCGGTCAAAGGGTTATCTTCGCAAGTGTTACTGCCGTGGTTTGAGTTAATGGAAAAACGTCTCAATATTGAACAATGGCAATATGAACCTAACCGTAATAACGGTGCATTACGCGAAGGTTGCGAAAAATTAGGTTGGGATTACACCGTCATCAAACGTAATGTTAAAGGCTGTTGGAATACTGGTTATTGCGGTATGGGTTGTCCTGTTAATGCTAAGCAATCAATGTTGGTTACCACCATACCCGCAGCGCTTGATAAAGGCGCTACGCTAATTTCACGCGCCAGAGTGATTAAGCTTGAGCATAAAGGTGATAAAGTTGTCGGCTTAACCGCGCAGGCTTTAACGCAAGGCTTAAAGCCCACGTCGGTGAACATCACTTTCAGTGCCAGGCATTATATTTTAAGTGCCGGTGCGATTCATACCCCGACTATTTTAATGCGTTCTAATACCCCCGATCCGCACAAACAATTAGGCAAAACCTTCTTACACCCTTCATTGTTGTCAGGCGGGATATTTGATGAGCAGATCAATGGCCACAGTGGAGCGCCGCAATCTATCTATTCCGATGAATTTGTCTGGCATGATGGCGCTGCTGGAGAGCTAGGTTATAAACTTGAAGTTGCCCCTGTTCATCCAGTATTAATCGCGTCAAAAACCATTGGTTATGGCGTTAGTCATGCCCAGTTAATGGCTAACTTTAACCAAATGCAGGTGACCATTGCGCTTATACGTGATGGTTTCAATCAGCAATGTCCTGGTGGTCAGGTTCGGTTAACTGATAACAGCTTTGCATTAGATTATCCTTTAGGCCAAGGTTTCTGGGATGGTGCTCGTCGAGCATTTTTGTCGATGGCTGAATTACAATTTGCTGCAGGAGCTAAAAAAGTATTACCAATGCACGATGGCTTGTCATTTTTAAACTCATGGAGTGAAGCAAAGCAGGCTATCAATGATGTCGATTTAGGCTTACTAAAAACCATCGTTGCGTCGGCTCATGTTATGGGCGGCTGTGCTATGGGGGAAGATAAAACGCTGTCAATGGTTGATACATTTGGTAATTCACATTACCTGGAAAACTTATCTGTGATGGATGGTTCGGTATTCCCAACCAGTTTGGGGGCTAATCCTCAATTGTCTATTTATGGCCTTGTCGCCCGAAATGCGACAGCATTAGCCCAAAAGCTGACTCAAACGAGTTAACTGAACTGGCTCCTATACCGCTGATAGGAGTCTTTTACATTGATTGCTTGCGGTTGCATAAGAGTCAGCTTGAACATTTGACTTGATAAAGTTTATCAATCGATGTCATATCGAGTGCTTAAAAGATGCCAATAAAAAATCCGAATTACTCGTCGATAGGATAGTAGGCTCAGAGCCTTTGCCTTACTAAATTGATGGTTTTTACTGTCATCGACACTATTAGTTAAAAATTTTTAGTGGGTTTGCCTTTCTGTTGGCTTAATGATGTCGGTAATATAGTGTTATTTTCAAGCTAATCGCATTCACTTCGACAAGATTACGATGGAAATTAATCTAGGGTTTAACGTCGCTTAAAAATCAGCTTCAGCTTATTTTATTCCACAATGAAAGTGCTAACGTTTTCAAGGGGGGCGTTTCCCTTGAATGCTTATTGGTCGTTGATGTTATTTTCAACGGCCTTAAGCTCTAAGTTGAGTTTATACATTTTAACGTTAAGAACCCTAACTTGTGTTTGCTGCAAAGCTTGTTCGTTTCGATTAAGAGTTGAGCATTCTCAAGGCTTTTCTTAGTATCTATTTGACTCAATCAAAATGTGTTATCGTCTAGCCAATTTAATGCTCAAGGGATTGTTATTAAGTATGTTATTTGAAATGGTTTTTCTCTTCTTAGCAGGTGTTTTTGGCGGTGTTCTTAATTCAATTGCAGGCGGAGGAAGCTTTATTACCTTTCCTGCGCTTATGTTTGTTGGTATACCTCCCATTATAGCCAATGCAACAAATACTTTTGCATCATGTGCTGGTTATATGAGTGGTACTTATGCCTTTCGAAAAGAGATCTCTGCTCATAAAGATGAACTGCTCCTAATCGTAACAATCAGCTTAATGGGCGGGATTACAGGTGCATGGTTATTGCTAAAAATACCTGAAGCAGTGTTTCGAGAGGCCATTCCCTGGTTACTTCTATTTGCTACCGTACTGTTTATTTTTGGTGGGGCAATTAATTTTTGGTTAAAAAAAATGGTATCCCATCACCGGCATGCATCATCCATAGGCGGAGTTTTATTAGCCATAATACTCTTAGGTGTATCGATCTATGGCGGTTTCTTCAACGCTGGGCTAGGCATCATTTCACTGAGCTACTTAGCATTAGCTGGTCACACTAACATCAATGCTATGAATGGGTTAAAGCTATTAATCTCATCTACAATCTCACTCATCGCTATCGTACTGTTCATTTTTAATGATGTCATAGCCTGGTATGAAGGCTCTATTGTGTTATGTGGCACTATCGTCGGTGGCTATGTTGCGGCAAATGTGTCACGCAAACTCCCGCAAAAGCATGTCAGACAGTTTGTTATTGTGGCGAGTATTGCCACTACAGCCTATTTCTTTTTTGATATTTATGCCGGTTTAGACAGTGTTTAAGTATCCAGAACATAACCATTTTGCTAAACGGCTGCTGCGTGGCCTGGTTGAATAAATAGAGGAACCTTTCTGAGTTGGCGAAGAGCTGATCATCCAATTGATGCCCAAAGGGCCTTTCGATGCCAAAAAGTTCGCCGAGTGAAAGAGCGAAATCAAGCCAATACAAAGTAAGACGTTGGCGTGTAAGCCATTGGAGGAGGTTACTTTTAGGCCAAAATATGCGCTATGATCTATTTGACACTTAGTAGTATAGCTTGGGAGTCTGAAGAAGGAATTAAGTTACATCTATTACCAGTGAGTAAGCACCTACGAGGTTAACTCAGCCATAACGCTTTTATCTAAGCCAAATAAACTAAGATAGTGTTGTGTGTTTGTCGGTTCAGGGTTATCACAATCATCAGCATCGATGATTTTACCATCCAGTAAATTCAATTTATGCAATAACATGTATTGAGATTTACGTTCCATAATTAACTCTACTTCGAGCATTTTCTGATATTCGTCGCTGTTTAAATGGGCTTTGGCGATCCGGCGTAAGCCTCGGTAAGGCTGTAGTACACTTGCTTCCCATTGCTCTATGACTTTAGTCAATGTTTCCCAATGTTGCTGCGTTAACATATAACACTGTTCATCGAGGTATTGCGCCAATAATAAAATGTTAATATTGACGTGATAACTGTCTTGTAGATTTATGTAAAATATAGGGTTAATAGAATAACTTTGCTCGCAATTATGCCAAATAGTGTGACTAAAATTTTGGCGATTTAAAGGCTGCGACATACTGTATTCCTTGTGGCATTTGTGGTGTGGATCAACAGCACAAATGCCAATAAAATAATCAAGACTAACCGCTTATTGGAAGTCTTGCTCGATAAGCTCAATTTGTTCTTGAATATCTAACCAATGCATTTCACTTTCATCCATGGCTTGAGTCAGTGTGGTTCGCTCGTTGAGAACGTTAGTCATTTTAGCTTTGTTCTCGGCTTCGTATAAGCTGCCATCGGCTAATTCAATTTCTAATTCAGCTAATCTGGTACTCATTTTCTGTTGCTGGGTTTCTAACTTTACTTGTTGTTTTTTCAGTGGTGATACTTTTTGGCGCAGCTCAGCTTCCATTCTCTTTTGCTGCTTTTTATCAACCGCATCGCCGCTGGTGGGCGTTTCTGATTTGTTGTTGGCTTGGGCTAATTTAGCGGCATCAAGTAACCATTGATGATAATCATCTAAGTCGCCATCAAAAGGTGTTACTACACCTTGATCAACTAGATAATAGTCACTACAACTCAATCGTAATAGGTGACGGTCATGTGACACAATTACCATGGCGCCTTCAAATGATTGCAATGCCATGGTGAGCGCGTGGCGCATCTCTAAATCTAAATGGTTGGTGGGCTCATCGAGTAATAATAGGTTTGGACGTTGCCAAACAACTAATGCTAAAACCAGACGCGCTTTTTCGCCGCCCGAAAATGGTCGCACTGGCGATAAGGCCATATCACCATTAAAGCCAAATCCACCTAAGAAGTTACGTAATTCTTGTTCGCGCGCGCCTGCTGGCGCCAGTCTGATCAAGTGTTGCATTGGCGAATCATCAAGGGTTAAAAACTCAACTTGATGCTGAGCAAAATAACCAATATTCAATCCTGGGTTAGGTTGGTACTTGCCCGTTTTAGCTTGTAACTGCCCAGACAACAGTTTGATCAGTGTCGATTTACCAGCACCATTTCTCCCCAATAGACCAATACGCGCGCCAGGAACAAGGTTTAACTCAACCTGTTTAAGAATCGTATTATCTTCATAACCAATAGAGACATTTTCCATCACTACTAATGGGTTAGGCAGCGCTTCGGGCTCTCTAAAGGCCATTTGAAATGGATTATCTACTTGCGATGGTAATAACTCCGCCATCCGTTCTAGCGCCTTTAAGCGGCTTTGTGCTTGTTTAGCTTTACTGGCTTTATAGCGGAAACGGTCAACAAACGACTGGATATGCGAGCGTTCTTTTTGTTGACGTTCAAAGGCAACTTGCTGCTGGGCCATACGTTCGGCGCGTACGCGTTCAAAAGAAGAGTAGTTACCCTTGTAGTAATTTAATTTGTGATTCTCGACATGAACAATTTCACCGACAATCCCATCGATAAAGTCTCGATCGTGACTGATCAAAATCAGTGTTCCCTGATAGGATTTAATCCAACCTTCTAACCAATACATGGTATCTAAGTCTAAGTGGTTGGTTGGCTCATCGAGTAACAATAAGTCTGAGCGGCATAGTAGTGCTTGGGCTAGGTTAAGACGCATACGCCAACCACCAGAGAAGCTTTTAACCGGATTACTTTGGTCTGCATCTTTGAAGCCTAGGCCGGCTAATAACGACCCTGCTCGAGCTTTAATGGCATAGCCGCCAATAGCATCAATTTTGCCGTGGATAAGCGCAATGGCGTTGCCGTTATTGTCTGCTTGAGCTTTCTCTAGTTGGGCCTCTAAATCACGGTATTCAGTGTCGCCATCAAGCACGTATTCTAATGCCGACACATCTAATGCTGGTGTTTCCTGTGCAACAGAGGCGACTTGCCAACCTGATGGGAAACTAAATTCACCTTTATCAAGATGTAAATGACCCAGAATTAAGGCAAGCAATGATGATTTACCTGTACCATTGGCGCCGACAAGGCCTACCTTGTGTCCGGGATAAATTGTCAGTGAGGTTTCATCGAGTAAGGTTTTACTGCCGCGAATTAACTGAGCTTGGCTTATGTTGATCATTAATTACAACTTGATACTTAAGAATAGAATAATGGTGCAGATAATATCGCATATCCGATTTATTTCCCACAATCACGGGACTCATGTGGGCTAATCATGGCAAAATAGGCGTATAAATTGATAAATGCCGTATTGAGTCAACAGCTCATTGTATAAACACTAAGTCGAGTAAATCATGACCAAAATTAAGAAACGTTTTGTTGCAGGCGCTAAATGTCCTAAATGCAGTGCCAAAGACAGTATTTTATTGTTTAAAGAAAATGGGATTGAAACGGTTGAATGTACTGAATGTGATTATCGTGAGCAGCAAACGGACATTAAAGTGCCGCAAAAAACGAATGGCAGCATGATAGGGGTATTTAAACCAGATTAAGCCTGACTAAACATTTTACTCACAACAAACCTCAATACTTTTCAGCCGTTGAGGTTAATTACTCATGTATTCATCTGGTTGTGTTTCAGCGGTTATCTTCATTTTATGCTGATTTAGTACCTTAATCACATCGACGTTATTCTGAGTAAGATCATCAAAGCGATCGTTAATCTCTTGTAATTCTAAGCCATAACTTGGATCGTCTTTAGGCTTAGTTTGCCAAAAGCGTTTGCGATCAAGTTTTTGTATTTCGCTAGCACGTAATATTTCAAAGTAGCTGTTTTCTTGCTTTAGACGATACATTTCACCATCAAGCAGTTGCAGTAACTTCTCTTTAGAAATAGTTTGTTTATTCAGCAGGGCTTTTAATGGGTCTTCTTTAAGTTCGTGCTTGTCGGAGTCAACTTCGGTGGTAATACCTAATTGGTATTCAATTTTGTGCTGACGATACTCTTGTGGGCAGACGGTTTGGCTGAAAACGACTTTGTCATCCATCATACATTTGTAAATAGTATTGGATTGAGCGGTAAATGCGCTCATGGCGAGTATGATAAATAGCAGTCTTTTTGCCATGCGGCCACACATCCTTTTGTCATCACAATTATGACTTGATATCAGTTGGTTACATTTTCTATGCGAGAGTTTTCGACATTAATTCAATTTAACAACCGACTACCTTGTCTAGCTGCCAATGGTAGTGGCATTTATTGTAAATGTACTACCAGTGTCATTGTATTTTTGCCTGTTACCAAGCCACTTGCTTTTGTTACCCTCGTGTTGGTTTTATTTGTGTTATTTATCTATAACGTTAAGAATATTAGCATATTTTTAGATTAAGCTACACGCAAAATTAGTAACAAATAAACCACAATAAGCAGCAGAAATTTCATACATAGTTGTTATGCTGGCGGATAATATAGCCACATTCATACCGATAACATCATGTTATCGGTTAAATATGGCCCAAGTTTATCGATAAAACCAGTTTTTTGACAATCGAAATTTGAATAAAAAACCATCTTTACTGTTATTTGATGTATTTAAACCGAAAACGGAATGTTTTCTTTGGTGATGATTAGCTGTTTAGTTAGCTTAAGTTACGTGAGAATGACACGTTATCAATTAAGCGAGCTTTACCTAAATAAGCGGCTGCAATAACCACTAAGTCAGTGTCTGTTGCTGTTGCTTGACGTAACGTCTTGGCATTTCTCACTTCGAGGTAATCTGGGGTAAAGCCGGCATTAGTTAGCTGCTTTTTGGCTGTTACAATCGCTACTTCTGTTGATTCTCCGTGTTTAATGGCTTCAACAATAGTATCTAATGCTTGTTTTAACGCTGCAGCTGAGTGTTTTTCTTCTGCGGTTAAATAGCCGTTTCGAGAACTCATTGCCAGTCCTGATGCTTCACGAATAGTGTCAACACCAATCACTTCAATCGGCATGGATAAGTCACTCACCATGGTTTTAATAATCATCAATTGTTGAAAATCTTTACGACCGAATAAGGCGATATCTGGTTGGACAATATTAAACAATTTGGTCACTATGGTTGCCACGCCACGAAAATGTCCAGGACGGCTTGCGCCACACAGTTGATCGCCAATGTCGGGTACTTCAACAAATGTTTGTTGTGCTAAACCATTGGGATAGATTATCTCGGGCGTTGGGGTAAATAATATTTCTGTTCCGGCAGCCATCAGCTTATCGCTGTCTTGTTCTAATGTACGTGGGTACCCGTCCAAGTCTTCGTTAGCGCTAAACTGCATTGGATTAACAAAAATAGATACCACCACATGATCTGCACGCTTTTTAGCTTCGTTCACTAAGGTGATGTGGCCTTGGTGTAAGTTACCCATTGTTGGCACGAAGGCAACGGTTTCGCCTTTACGACGCCAAGCATTTACATGTTCGCGAATAGTTGAAATAGCAGCAGTGGTAATCATTTTCTGTTGAAACCTTAATAAAAACAATGTCGTTAATTGATGTACATTCAATGGCTCGTTAAAGGAGCAACTAAATCATTAGTTAAATGTATGCTCTTCGGCAGGGAAGCTACCGTTAGCGACTTCATCAATATAAGCTTTGATTGCTGAGCGGATCTCGCCAGTCTGTTTGAGGTAGTTTTTAGAAAAACGTGGGATATAACCACTGGAAATGCCTAATACATCATGCATTACCAAGATTTGGCCGTCAGTGTCTGCTCCAGCACCAATCCCAATAACCGGAATGGTCAGTGCTTCAGTAATGGCTTTAGCAAGCGATGCCGGAATACATTCAACCACTAATAATTGCGCACCAGCTGCTTGTATTGCTTTGGCTTCATCTAAAATACGCTGGGCATTATCAGCATCACGACCTTGCACTTTAAAGCCGCCAAATACGTTGACCGATTGTGGGGTTAATCCTAAGTGGGCACAGACTGGAATACCACGCTCTGTTAACATTTTTACGCTTTCAAGTAACCAATGACCGCCTTCTAATTTAACCATGCTGGCACCAGCTTGCATAAGAATTGCCGCGTTAGTCATGGTTTGTTCTGGGGTGGCGTAACTCATAAATGGCATATCTGCGATCAGTAATGCGCGCGAAACCCCTCGTTTAACACAAGCTGTATGATAAGCAATATCGGCAGTTGTAACGGGCAAGGTGTCGTCATGGCCTTGAAGTACCATACCGAGTGAGTCGCCCACTAAAAGTACATCCACACCTTCGCTGTCAAATGCGCTGGCAAAACTAGCGTCATAGGCTGTTAATGCGGTGAACTTTTTACCTTCTTGTTTGAACTTGATCAGGGTAGAGCTGGTGACTTTTGACATAGTAGACTCTTAAAACAATATTGAAATACTAAAAGCTGAGCTTAATGTGCTGTGCATTAATATCAACTTTAATCGATAAGCTTTTGCAATTCATCACGCATTGTCACACTAATAAGACTTTCAAGGCTTGTGTTACAAGGCAGTGTCAAAGTTGGTGCAATGTCTGCTAATGGTACTAACACAAAACTACGTTGTTTCATGCCGTAGTGAGGCACGCAAAGACGAGGTTGGTTTATGTGTTGTGTACCATACAATAACAAATCTAAATCTAAGGTACGAGGTCCCCAGCGTTCGAGACGCAAACGTCCTTGTTGTTGCTCGATATCTTGTAAAGCATCGAGCAATTCAATCGGCAATAGCTCGGTTTGAAACCCTGCTACAGCATTGACATAATCGGGTTGTATCACATCGCCCATAGGTTTAGAGCGGTAATAAGCTGACACCGATAAGGTGTTATTAAGTGCTAATGTGTTGAGCGCCGTTACAGCAACATCGAGTTGTTGTACCGGCTCTGCTAAATTTGCGCCCAAGGCGACATACACTTGCACCGCCATGGTGGTTACTCTTCTGTAGGCTTGGCAGCGGGTTTTCGACGACGCTTGCGCTGTGGTGCATTTCGATTGCGAGTATTACTGCCTTTGATGCTTTTGGCGATATCACTGCGGTCAGTTTCATCGGCTTCAACAAACGCTTGCCACCAATCCGCTATCTTGGCGGTATTACCCGCTTCAACTTCACCGCGCAGTAGCAGCAAATCATAAGCTGCTCTAAATTTCGGGTGCTCTAGCAGTTTAAAGGCGCGGGTGCCTTGACCACGTTCTAAGCGCAGTTGTAATTGCCAAATGTCACGTGCTGGAGTACTAAAACGACGTGGTAAGCTAATGGTTAAACACTGTTTCTCAAGCACATCACCCATAGCTGCAACATAGGCATCGTAATGCGTTAGGCCACTTTCAATCGCGATATCATCTGCGCGTTGTTTAACTGGGTACCATAATATTGCGGCAAAGAAAAATGCTGGCGTAACGGTTTTATCTTCACTGACTCGTAGGTCAGTATTACGCATAACGGTTTGCAGCATTTTAGCTGTATGACCTTTAGGCGACTCTTCAATCAGGGCACTCACTTGTGGGAACAGCGGAGCAAATAAACCAAAATCTTGCATCATGTGGTAATTTGCTTCGGCTTTACCGGCAAAGAATAATTTCAATACTTCTTCATACATGCGCGCCGCGGGAATATCACCTAATAGTGGTGCGAGTGCTTTGATAGGATCGGCGGTAACGGCGTCGATTTGCATATCAAGTTTAGTCGCAAAACGAACGGCTCGAAGCATGCGCACCGGATCTTCACGATAACGGGTATCTGGATCGCCGATAAGTTTTATCTTGCGTGCATTAAGATCGTTTATTCCACCGCCATAACTGCGAATAGAGTAGTCACTAATGTCGTAGTAGAGTGCATTGATAGTGAAGTCACGACGTTCAGCATCTTCATCTATCTCACCATAAACGTTATCACGTAATAAACGACCTTCAGCGTTTGATTTCGATACTTTGTCATTGCTTTCACTGTGGTGACCGCGGAACGTGGCAACCTCAATAACATCACGACCAAAAACGATATGTGCCAGTCTAAAGCGACGGCCAACTAAACGACAGTTGCGAAATAACTTTTTAATATCATCTGGGGTAGCATTCGTCGCTACATCAAAGTCTTTTGGTTCTATGCCAAGCAGAATATCGCGAACACCACCGCCGACTAAATAGGCTTTGTAGCCCGATTTATTCAGACGATAAAGTACTTTAAGTGCATTTTCACTAATTTGGCGACGTGAAATTGAGTGACCATCTCTGGAGATAATATCCAGACGTAAGCCATCTTCTTGAATTGGCTCTTCAAGGACTGGAGCTACTTTGTTGTTTTCAAATAGCTGTTTACAGAATTGGCTAATACGGCGAAAAATAATACACCTCGGGATGCTAGAATAATTTGATTAAAAATCTGGCGGGTATAATACATTAAATGTGACTGAATGAGTATACGTACAGTGGCGCTAAAAAGGGCTTAATGCAATAACTCGTCATGGTAATGATGATACCTAGTCGTTTCTAGTCGATATGATAATTTCTTTTTGTGCAGGAATCGCGCTGAGATCAAATTGTGCTACTGCCTGCTTAAGCATCACATCAACTGCATCAATATCCACTGTTTGTTGACCTAAAAATGTCAGCGCTGCGTTGATACTGGCTTGAGGGTGGACGATATCGATGGCAGAGGCATGATTCTGCTTTGATAATTTAAAGCCTTTTTGTGTGCAGACTAAAGGTAAATGTAACCAATCAGGTGACGGAAAATTCAATTGAGCAAACAAGCTTATTTGGCGGCAACTTGCTTCAAGTAAATCACAGCCCCTAACCACTTCAGTAATACCTTGATAAGCATCATCAAGCACCACGGCGAGCTGGTATGCGAACAAACCATCGCTACGTTTAATGATAAAGTCTTCATCAGCGAAGGCTTTATCAACCATCACATGACCTTGCAGTTGATCAACAAAGTGGTCCATTTTAACTTGGTTACGAATCCGAATTGCACCCTGGGTCAGCCGTGGTGTCAATCGCCCACATCGGCCATCGTACACTCCGCCACTGGTTTGAATAATTTTACGTGTGCATTGGCAATAATAACCCGCATCACTTTCGATAAGCGCATCAATCTGATCTTGATATACTTGATGTCGTTGATGCTGATATAGCACGCTACCATGCCAATGTAAGCCATAGGCATCAAGTGTGCGGAGGATATTGTCGCTGGCACCGGGTACTTCTCTAGGAGGATCGATATCTTCTATGCGGACCAGCCATTGGCCTTTAAGACTATGCGCACGCAGATAACTGCCTAATGCCGCAATGAGTGAACCAAAATGCAGTGAGCCTGACGGGGATGGCGCAAAACGGCCAATATACGATGGGGTGATCATGTTATTTTGTAGCGTAGTCTTAATTAACATCGCTGTGCCATTATCTTCTGTCAAAGTGACAACACTCTAGCGCGGGTAACCAATTAAATGAGTGGCGTGTTTTATTGATGAATAAAATAAAACAAAAGGGCGAGATAATCTCGCCCTTCTTCGATAGCGGATTAACCCGCCATTTGTTTTTCTTTTATTTCAGCTAGCGTTTTACAGTCGATACACTGATCGGCTGTTGGACGGGCTTCAAGTCGACGGATACCAATTTCTACACCACATGAGAAGCAGAAACCAAAATCATCTTCTTTGATCAGCTGTAAGGTCTTTTCAATCTTTTTGATCAATTTACGTTCTCTGTCACGAGCGCGTAATTCTAAGCTGAATTCTTCTTCTTGTGCTGCACGGTCGACAGGATCAGGAAAGTTTGCAGCTTCATCTTGCATGTGAGTTAACGTACGGTCGACTTCTTCACGCAATTGGTTACGCCATGCTTCGAGGATCAATGTAAAGTGACCACGTTGCTTGGTATTCATATACTCTTCACCAGCCGATTCCTGGTAAGGATCTACTCCAGCGATAGCGAGTACGCCAAGTTTTTTCGTGCCTTGAGGCATAACGCATCTCCTGTAATCATTTGCGTTTAAGGACGTCTTAAATTTATGGCCGCTATCTATACCAGAAACTCTATAGCGTGGCAAATTTTTTACATGTATTTGAGCTTTATATTTTTATCTATACGACCACATTACAAGAATCGGTGATGGAACTTGCTTGCGGTGAAAGTGCTGTTTTATAGGCTAGCACTTCAACGCCATGTTCCATGGCTTGTTGAAGTAAGTCTGCGTATTGCGGATCAATATGGCGCGCGGGTTGAACAGTGGTTATGCCACTGTGTTGTACCACAAATAATAATACCGCTCGATGACCTAGAGTGACCATATGCATCAATTCTCTAAGATGCTTTTGCCCCCGAGTGGTAACGGCATCAGGAAAATAACCTATGTGTTGTTCTAAAAGGGTGCAACTCTTCACTTCGATATAGCAATCTGCTCGATTAGGGCTGGTGAGCAATATATCGATTCGGCTATTTTCACTGCCATACTTCACTTCACGTTTTAGATGCTCATAACCTAACAGTTCCGAAATCACTTGCCTCTTTATGGCATCTTCGGCAAGAGCATTGGCACGTCCTGTGTTAATCCCGATAAGGTGCTGCTGATCGGTTTGCATCAATTCCCAGGTGTGGGCGTATTTACGTTTTGGATTGTCTGAGGTAGAAAACCACACCGTCTCACCAGGAAATAAGCAATTTTTCATTGAACCAGTATTAGGACAATGAATGGTGATCTGTTCGCCATTGGCAAGCATGATGTCGGCAAGAAAACGCTTATAACGTTTAATTAATATGCCAGATTCTAATTCGGGGATAAATTTCATCCATGACCCAAGTGTTGAGTTGATTTACAACAATGCTAACAAACTTTAGCTTGGTTTATCGATTATGTTTTGTCTACACTACTGCCATTAGCTCGTGATTACGTGCGAGTATTGGTGTTCTTAGGCTTACAACAAGGGATTATTATGAATATTATGACCGTTACTCTGACCACAGAAGCCCCAGCCGCTCATTGGGGTAAAGCTGATGTGACCTATCAAGGCTCTTTGGCGACAATTCATTTATCAGGTAGCGATGAACTTCGCCAAGTGCAAATGGCGGCACGCAAAATCCGCACCCAAGGGATTAATTATGTGCAATTAGATGGCGGCTTATGGAACCTGCATTCTCAGTGGGCATTTGCGCAAGGTTTTGCGACAGCGAAAGCTGGTTACCAAGTTGACTGGTGTGGCAGTGACGCCGATAAAGAGACCTTGAATCAACGCGCTGTCGCGACTCAGTTTGCCCGTAAATTAATTAATGACACTCCTGAAGATTTATCGCCATTAGCGTTAGCTAACCAGGCGGCATCTTGGTTAAAAAATATTGGTGGCGACCATGTTAGTTTCAACATTATTGAAGGCCAAGAATTATTAGAGAAAAAGTGGGTTGGTATTCATGCTGTTGGTCGTGGCAGCGAGCGTCCTCCTGCGCTATTAGAGCTTGATTTTAATCCATTAGGCGCTGATGCTCCTGTATCTGTTGCCTTAGTCGGTAAAGGCATTACGTTTGACTCAGGCGGTTACAGCCTAAAGTCGACCGAAGGTATGCTGACAATGAAATGTGATATGGGTGGCGCTGCGACTGTCACTGCCGCTTTGGGATTAGCGATTAACTCCGGTTTGAATAAACGCGTTAAGTTATTCTTATGTTGCGCAGAAAACCTCGTCAGCGGACGTGCTTTTAAACTAGGTGATATTTTAACCTATAAAAATGGTACTACGGTTGAAGTCGTCAATACCGATGCTGAAGGACGCTTAGTATTGGCTGATGGTCTACAAGCCGCATCAGAAACTGGCGCAGGCTTGATTATCGATGCCGCAACCTTAACCGGCGCAGCAGTGATGGCGGTTGGTTCAAATTATAATGCGATTTTCTCACCACAAACCGCGACATTACAATTAGCACAAAAAAGTGCTGCCGCTGTGTCTGAAAACGTATGGCCATTACCGTTAGAACCATGGCATAAAGACATGTGCCCATCAGCGTATGCCGATACCGCTAACAGTCGTCCAGTAAAAGGTGGCGGCGCAGGTGGCGCATCCAACGCCGCAGGTTTTCTATGGCGTTTTGTATCACCACAAGCCAATTGGTTACATGTCGATTTAGCTGCAGCATTTGAATCATCAGCGTCGGCGCTATGGGCAGCAGGTGCGACAACTCATGGTGTATTGACCATTGCTGAATTATTGAAAGACTAGCCGATAAAAGTGCGAATATAAGGCAGATTTGAAGCCGTTGTTATTTAATGTTAACTCAGTTTAAGAGCTGGACATTAGATAATAGCGGCTTTTTTGTTGTCTTCAGTTAGCGGCCAACTTTTAAGAACAGAGTAGTCAGTTTGGCGTTTATTCTTGATAGATTGATACAGATGTAACTCTGTTGGCATCAACGATAACCTAGTGGTGCATCTCAACGTAGGTAAAGTAGTGATGTTAACTTGGCGAAATAAACTAATGTGAGGGACGTATTGGTGTTCGCTAATCAATACCTTGTGATTTTTCGCAATCAAGAGTAGCGATTGAGCCATAAGCAATAGCGGTTCGCTAGCGTGTCCTTTTAGGCAAATTAATCGTGCTGATTGCCATAACGATAGTGTATCTAACTCTTGCATAAAAGTCGGTTTTGGCATCAACTCGATCGCATCGACAACACTGGCATAACTGGTCTGATCTATCTGGCCTAAAAAACCGAGTGTCATGTGTAAATTACTATTATCCACTACCTTTGCGGTATCATTAACAAATGGGCTAAGACGCTGTTTTATTATAGATATTTTTTCTATTTCTGACTTTTTTAAGCCAAAGCCGACAAACAATCTTCGCGAAGATGTGGCTTGCATACGCTTATCCTTAATGAGTAATGAGTTGAAACCCTAAGCCGAATAGATTATTAATATTGAATGATGTAAACAAATATCGTTATTTGTGAGTGACTAAACTACACTTAGGTGAATGTTAACGATAATATAGCGCATGTTTTTTTATTCCTAAGCAAATTGAATTGCTAACCTTGACTGAGTTGATGAATGGCAGATAGCACCCAGCAACTATTGAAAAGTGTTTTTACAAATGGACCTATTGAGAGTAGTAATACTTCGGTGTTATCGCTGCTTAATCAAGCACTAGAGTTAGTCTGTAAAAGACTAGAATGCAGCGCGGCATTTGTACTGACAAATCAGTACGATAAAGTATTTTCGGTCGATGTTGAAATTATCGACACGTCAGAGCAGCAATGTGCTAGTTATTTTGGTACTTCCCCCGCTTCTGAAGCACTGTTCAATCAACAGTTTAAAGATCATCTGTCGCTTTGCGAATCCTTATTATCTAATCATCAGCTTATCACTTATGCTCATAATGCTACGCAAGGGTTAACCGACCAACAAGATCCAATATTAACTCCACTCATTAGCCTTTTTAACGGTCTCAATATTAATTGCCAGCATATTGCACTCAGCCCCGTTTTACAGGTAGGCAATGTCAGAGTCGTGTTAGGCACTCTGTGTGCTTCAGATGCTAATCCTGTTGTGAGTCAGCATAAAGATCCCATTTCGTTTATACACAAGCTACTCGAAGATACCGCTTATCAATTGGCATCGTCACTTGAGTTACGTCGTTTAGCCGTTTTGCTAGATAGTAAAGATAAACAATATCAAGAGCTGTTTCAGTTATTGCCCATAGCCTGTGCGCTCATTGATTTACAGAATAATATTGTATTGCAAAATGATGCGAGTAAAGACAGTCTGCTTATTAGTGAAGGCCAAAGTTTATTTAACTTATTGCGTGAAGAAGATCACCCACTGCTACTCGATACGTTGCACATTGTCCGCGAAGGTATTTTACGTCAAGCCTGGTGTGAAGTACCGCTGCGAAATGGTGGGCAAATTCATTGGTACAAGTTTAGCTTTTGCCATGCTCTTAATAAGCAGCAGCAGTTATTGTTAATGATTGAAGATGTCACCGAGCGTTATCGACTTGCTGATGAATTATCATTTCACTCCAATCATGACGTATTAACCGGCTTACCGAATCGGCTGCAGTTTGAAAATATGCTCGAAGAGTTATTAGACGATGAAGATCATACACCTGCTTGTATTGCCTTTCTCGATCTCGATCAATTTCAGGTGGTTAACGATCTAAGTGGTCATCAAGCGGGTGATTTGTTACTGCAGCAAGTGGCCACACGGTTAAAACAATTATTACGCAAAGGCGATGTTGTTGCGCGGCTAGGGGGCGATGAATTTGGCTTATTGATGAACAATTCCGATGTGTCATCAGCACAACAAGTGGCGCAACGAATTTGTCAGCAATTATTTGAGCATGAATTTATTTGGAAGGGGGTTAAGCATAATATTAGTGCCAGTCTTGGCATAGCCAAAGTTGATTATGTTGCTCCGGATATCTATGGTGTCATGAGTAAAGCGGATGCGGCTTGTCGATTAGCCAAAGAGGAAGGCCGTAACCGCTGGCATTTTTACAATCCAGATGACCCACAAATGAACCTCATGTATAACCAAATGCTTGCATCTGTAGATATTACTGGAGCACTTGCGTTAAATCAGTTTGAGTTATTTTATCAACTCATTGAGCCGCTAAATAAACCCGAAACTGGGATACACATCGAAATATTACTGCGCATGGTACAAAGCGATGGCCGATATGTATCACCTGGCGTGTTTTTACCTGCTGCTGAGCGTTATAACTTAGCGCCTCGTGTTGATAGATGGGTTATCGATAATTTATTGAAATGGGGTGGCAATAATTTAACCATATGGCGTCAATTGTCTATGGTTTCGGTTAATTTGTCGGCAATGTCACTGGCCGATCAAAAGTTCATGAATTGGCTTGAAATGCGCTTAATGGTTGAACCAGAGTTGGTGAGTAAGTTATGTTTTGAAATCACCGAAACCGCAGCCGTAAGCCAGTTAGACCAAGCCACAGGGTTAATTGATTTGTTACGTCCGTTTGGCTGTAAAATCGCTTTAGATGATTTTGGTTCTGGTTTTTCAAGTTTTGCTTATTTAAAATGCCTCGATGTGGACTACGTTAAAATTGATGGCCAATTTGTGGTCAATTTATGTGAAAACCGCAGCGATAAAGCGATTGTGACAGCAATTTGTCAGCTGGGTAGAGACATGGGGTTTGAGGTTATCGCCGAGTTCGTTGAGAATATTGAGATTGGCTTATATCTGAAAAATATCGGCGTTGATTATGCTCAAGGTTATGCCATTAATAAACCCATGCGCTTGGCCGAATTATCACACGGTTTGCGAACACCTTGGTTAACATCCGCTACGTTAGGAGATAATCTTACGGCCTTAAATGATTAATTGATGTATGCCATCTGCAATTAATGACACCTTGATATGATTGTGGGTAAAATGAGCCCATAAAATTGCCGTAAAAGTTAATAGCGTTGACCTCAAAACAAGCATTACCGCGCCCAGAATCATCGATTATCACTTCATTACCCATACAGGCGGTACTTAACTCGTTGCGGGTGCAGTTTGCCGATCATTCGCAGATTATTCTTGAAGCACCTACCGGTGCGGGTAAATCAACAGCCTTGCCATTAGCCATGCTAGCCTGGCCTGAAATTACTGGCAAAATTCTCATGTTAGAGCCGCGCCGAGTTGCCGCCCGCAATGTAGCTCAATTTATCGCTAAACAATTGGGCCAGGCGGCTGGCCAACAAGTGGGTTATCGTGTACGCGGCGAATCAAAAGTCAGTGCTGATACTCGACTCGAAATTGTGACTGAAGGTATTTTGACCCGCATGATCCAACAAGACCCTGAACTGAGTGGTATTGATGTGATTATTTTCGATGAAATACATGAACGTCACCTCACTACCGATTTAGGCTTAGCTTTAGCATTAGAAGTGCAGCAATCATTGCGTGACGATTTACGCATTATTGCCATGTCTGCAACCCTGTCTGGTTTACCGCTCGACACCTTAATGCCCGATGCAGCTCAGATCCACAGTGATGGCCGCAGTTTTGCGGTTGAGATTGCTTATCAACCTTGTCCAAGTCAGCAAATGTGGCTTACGCACATGTCTCGGGTCATTCTCGACACCATCACGTCGATTGAATTAGCCGCTTATCAACAAGGCAGTGTGCTAGCATTTTTACCCGGCAAAGGTGAAATCCGTAAGCTCGCTGGATTGTTACGTGAGCGTTTGGATGCATCATGGCTAATTTGTCCTATGTATGGCGATTTATCGTCTGCAGAACAAGATCAAGCTATTCGAGCAGCAGAGCCTGGTAAACGTAAGATAGTCCTTGCGACCAATGTGGCGGAATCGAGTTTAACTATCGAAGGCATTACGCTAGTGATAGACAGTGGTTATCGACGTGAAGCGAGTTTTAACCCTAAAACCGGCGTGACACGCTTGGGGCTTAAGCGCATTAGCCAAGCTTCTGCCATTCAGCGAAGTGGTCGTGCAGGGCGCTTAGCTGCGGGTTATTGCGTACGTTTATGGAGTCAAGAAGAACAAGGACGTATGCGCAAGGTCGACGAACCTGAAATTACGCAAGCTGAACTGACTTCGATGGCACTTGATTGTGCCAATTGGGGCGCTAAATCATTTGCCGAATTGTCTTTGCTTACGCCGCCACCGGCCATTCATGAACAGGTTGCTTGGGGATTACTTCAGCAACTTGAATTGATTGACTCACAACGTAAGTTAACGCCATTAGGTCGAGATGCTTATGCATTAGGTTGCCATCCGCGTTTAGCGCATATGCTGCTTAAAGCTAAGCAACTTGCCCAGGATGACAATCAGCCGCAACTGTGTTTATTGGCATGTGTGTTAGCGGGCATTATTGAAGCTCGCGGCTTACCCAAAAAAGGCGCCGATATTCATCATTATTTGACTGAGGCTTTGCAGGGACAGATTAAGCAGCAAGTAAGGCAATGGCAGCAATCCTTGGCGATATCGGGTCAGATCAATGAAGCCATACGAAATGCATCCACTCGCGATATTAGTTATTTGTTAGCACTTGCTTACCCTGATCGTATTGCCAAAGCCCGTGGTCATGAAGGATTTTTATTAAGTAATGGTACTGGCGTAGTGATCAGTGCCGATGATAGTTTGGCACATGAACCATGGTTAGTGGTTGCTGACTTTCAAGAGACTCAAGGTCGTAATGCTGGTCAGGTTTACCTTGCTACAAGGTTGGATGAGCGTTTATTTACGGCTGAGCTTACCTCGTTAGTGACCACTCATGTACACGCTGGTTGGGATGAAGCAAAAGGGCGTTTCTTTGCAGAGAAGCACACTAAAATCGGTGAGATTATTATTAAAGTCGACACCGGTATTACACCTGAACGAGCACACATTACCGCCGCGTTGTTAGCACAAATCCGCATTAAAGGGTTAACAATCCTTAATCGTGACGAGCTATTAATCCAGTTACAATATCGGGTTGAATTAGCACGACACTTTGATCCAGAGCATGATTGGCCTTGCTTAAGTGATGAGTTCTTGCTGGCTTCATTAGAAGATTGGCTTGGGCCACATTTAGACAATATTCGTTCATTGGCCGCATTAGCTAAAGTTGACGCTTATGGATTAGTGAAAAACTTACTCAATTGGCAGCAGCAGCAAAGGTTAGAACAATTGGTGCCTACACACTGGCCGATGGCAACAGGTACTCGTGCGCCAATTCGTTACCAGATGCCCCTTGACGCCGATGGACATTTTTATCATAACCATGATCAACAAGGGCGTGCGTTGCTCAGTGTACGATTACAAGAAGCATTAGGGATGGCACAAAGCCCGACAATATTGCACGGTAAAATGACCGTGACTATGGAGTTGTTATCGCCAGCACAAAGACCATTAGCCGCAACGGCTGATTTAGCCAGTTTTTGGCAAGGCCCTTATATTGATGTGAAAAAAGAAATGCGTGGCCGTTATCCTAGGCATTTATGGCCTGATGACCCAGTGAATACTGTGGCTACAAAATTTACTAAAAAGAAAACTCCTGGCGTGTAAATAAGTTATCTAGCTTATTAATAACATGTAATTATTCAGCGTTATATGGAAAATGAAATCATTATTTATGACTAAAAAAACCAAAAAGTCTTCGGTAACCACAAAAAAGACAGGACCCTCTTGGTGGCGAAAGCTGTGGTCACTCACATGGAAATTATCCATAGTTGGTATTGCCGTTGTAAGCTTTTATGCTATTTATTTAGACCAAATTATTGCGCAAAAATTTGAAGGCCAAAAGTGGCATTTACCTGCGCAAGTTTTTAGCCGTTCAATGGCGCTATACCCGGGAGCTGCGATAAGCCATCCTCAGCTAATGGCTGAATTAAAACTATTGGGTTATCGTAAAGTGGCTAACCCACGTCAAGTTGGCGAGTTTTCAGCATCCAGCACCCGCATTGAATTATGGCGTCGGCCGTTTTTGCACCCAGAAGGTAATCAAGTCGCACAAAAAGTGATGATTAGCTTTGATTCTCAGGGCGTGAGCTCGGTTAAGCGCATGTCTGATAAACGTGAATTAGCCGTATTTCATTTAGAACCAGTTTTACTTGACCGTATTATTGCCGGCGATGGCGAAGATCGCTTATTTGTGCGCGCGCCTGAAATGCCTTCGATGATCATCGATGCGCTTATTTTGGTTGAAGACCGCAGCTTTTATGATCACTTCGGGGTAAACCCATTGGCCATTGCAAGAGCTGCAGTTGTCAATATCACCGCGGGTCGTACCGTTCAAGGTGGTTCAACCTTAACTCAACAGTTAGCCAAAAATTTCTTTTTAAGCAGTGAACGTTCAATTGTGCGTAAAGTACGTGAAGCCCTTATGGCGCTGATCATTGATTTTCGATATAGCAAAGATGAAATTTTAGAGGCTTATCTCAATGAAGTGTACATGGGCCAAGATAAAGCCCGTGGTGTGCATGGTATGGGGCTAGCATCACAGTTTTACTTTGGTCGCCCCATTGCTGAGCTGACCGTGTCGCAACAAGCCTTTTTAGTTGCGGTTATTAAGGGGCCTTCTTATTACAATCCTTGGCGTTATGCTGAGCGAGCCCAAGAGCGACGTGATCTAGTATTACGTTTATTGATGGAAAACGATAAATTAACCGTTGCTCAATATAAAGCTGCTGTAGAGTCGCCTATTGGTCTTCGCAGTGCGACAAAATCGGTACATCAAAAATTACCGGCATTTTTTGCCGTGGTAAAACAAGAGTTGCGCGACCGTTATGGCGACTCATTACTCAAGCAATCGGGTGTTAAAGTCTATACCACGCTTGATCCTATGGCCCAAGAAGCAGCTGAAAAAGCCGTGTTATCTACCATGGCATCACTGGATAAACGGGCTAAAAATATTCAAGTCGGTATGGTGGTTACCGATAAATACACCGGTGGTATTGCTGCCATGGTGGGTGATAAGCAACCCAGTTATGAAGGCTTCAATCGTGCGGTAGAAATTAGACGTCCAATCGGATCGTTAATTAAGCCATTCGTGTATGCCAGCGCATTACGCCAAGCGGATAAGTTTACCTTAGCGACCCCAATTGAAGATAAACCTATTACGCTTCAAAATGAGCAAGGTAAAACCTGGTCACCTAAAAATGTCGATAAAAAGTTCAGCGGTCAAGTGCCTTTATTAAGTGCATTTAAAGATTCAATGAACGTTCCAACGGTAAATGTTGGTTTGGCTGTTGGAGTAGACAAGGTTGCTGCTACGTTAAAAAGTTCAGGTTGGGATGATGATATTTCTCCTTATCCATCCATGTTACTTGGTGCTGTAAATGGTTCACCATTAATGGTGGCTCAAGTTTATCAAACCCTTGCAGATGAAGGACGTTATCGTAAGTTATCATCGATTACTGCTGTGCTCGACAGTCAAAACCAAGCATTAGATGTTAGCCGTGTGCCATCGTCGATGGCGATTGATCCTGCTACCGATTATTTAGTCCAATATGCAATGAATCAAGTGGTGCGTTCTGGTACCGCTAAGCGCTTAGGTGCTGCATTCCCTGGCGTACGTCTAGCGGGTAAAACGGGGACCAGTAACGACAGTCGCGACTCATGGTTTGCAGGTTTTGATGAACGTAACGTGGCAGCTATTTGGGTTGGTCAAGACGATAACAGTAAAACTGGTTTATACGGCAGTAGTGGTGCAATGGCTGTGTATCAAGCTTTTCTAAATGAACGTCCGCCGCTTAGTTTGCGTATGATGCCTGTTAATGGCGTAATAAACGGTTATTTTGATCGAACAACTGGCGCGGCTAAACAAGGTAATTGTGCCAATATTGTTGGCTTACCGGCTTTAGAATCAAGCTTTCACCCAGTGGCTAATTGTGGCGAGTCACTCTCGTGGTGGCAGAAGCTGGTGGGGCAATAATTGATCTGCTAACTCGTCTTAAAGTATAAGCCTATTTCAGGGCAAGACATCTGAATATAAAAAGCCCAAGGTTAAATAACCTTGGGCTTTTTATTGGATTCAACCTTGGTTTAATAATGGCTAATGTTTATCTAGCTGTTGCCTTAACTTTTTGATTTCATCGAGCATGTGTTGTTGGTTTTGTTCCATTTTCTGCTGGTTTAGCTGCATTTGCTCCAGCGCCATATTTAGCTGATTGTTAATGTGTTCTTTATGTGCCGTTTGGGCTTCTTGTGCCTCGGTACGTTCTTGCTCATCAGGAGCGACGAAAACAGAAGCCATGTAACCCGATATCACCCCAAAAAAGCTAACCCCGCTGATAATCACTAGCCCACCAATAACATGACCAATTGTAGTGACAGGGTAAAAATCCCCATAACCGACTGTTGATATGGTCACTAAAGCCCACCAAATGGCTTGTTCTGCAGTTTGGATGTTGGCGTTAGGCTCAGCGCTTTCTACTAATAAAATAAGTACTGATGCAGCCGCTAAAATTAACACCATAGCGACCAATAAGCTGGCCAGAGTCGTTTGTTTACGTTGACGCAATAATGGGATGAGTAATGAGCGACTCATGCGGATTAACCGAATGACTCTTAATATTTGGAATATACGTGCAAAACGCAGTGCTTCAATAGCCGGAATACTGGCAATAAAGTCAATCCAATGATGGCGGATGTAAAAGGCTTTGTTGCGTGCTTTGACTAAACCATAGAAAAATTTGGTCATGAAAATGACACATATGGTCGTGTCGATATAGAGTAAGACTTTGTTCGTTTCAGCGCCTAACTTGCCGAACGTCATGGTCAATACAATAACCACTGAAATTAATGATAACACCATCATCGCGAGTTCGAATGGACTCGGACCATCGACGTTTTTAATTGACCAACTTTTAGATTCGAGCATGTCGTTAAATCCGTTTACATTCGTTAGCCGTTAGGCCTAGTGAATTGATTAGCTTTATCATAACAAAAAACGCACAAGGCAGGGGCCTAGTGCGTTTTTTTAGTTGGCATAATTAGCATAAAACCGTGTTTATTTTGCTGATTTATTATCAACGAAGTGGACTAAGTCATCTAACACACGCTTTTTAATTTCCAGTTGTGACTCACTGTCTAAACCGTATTTCTGCGCTAAAATAACATAGTCAGCAGCATCTAATGACACGGTTAAACGCGGACGTTTAGGTCGTTTAGATACCGATAATCCTAGTATCGTCCTAATTTGGTCTGATGGACTCACGCCTTTGTCTAAGGCCGCTTTGCGGATCGAGTATTGAAACTTCTCATCCAGATCAAAAGCCACTTGAGTCGCTTTCGCCGCTTGTTGGTTTTTAAGCCATTTCTCTGGTAACGGTTTGCCTGAACTCATTAGAAAATCGTCTCCTACCTGTATCAGCTTGCTGGCCAGTATTCTCTAATATCTGTCAGTGGTCGATATAATGTCAACATCACTTCAGTGTCGCCACTTTCGTAAACTTCAATATCTACCGCATGAGAGTCAGCAGAGTTGACTAAGCTGTAGCCTTCAAAACCTTCACCGCGGGCATCATCGTCATTTTGAGGCGGCTTTAAATCTCGATAATCTTGACGATGGAAGTAGCCAAAACTAGCAAATTCGGCTTGATGATATTCATCACTGAGCCATTTATCTAGCTCGGTCGCTAATTCGTCATTCAGAGTTTGCAGAGTGAGTGTTGCTTTACCTGGTTCTTCAAATATTTCTGCAAATGCATCAAGGTCAAACAATTGTTCAACCAGATCACGATTTATTTTGATTGAAATACTTAAGTAAGATTCGTCTTCTTGAATATAGGATAGGTAAATTGCCGTGCCGCTATGGCCACGCAATAAGAATTCACAAAGCTGCGAGCGCTGGTATTCATAAGTATGAATAGCCTCAACCTTAAGCTGTTGCCCACGTAATTGCGTGGGCAAAGCAAAACTGTCATCAAAGGTGATCATATCACCCTTGAGCAGTTTATTAGGGTGGTCAAGCTGACGCTTCGGGGCTTCTTTTTTGCCGAATAGGCCGCTAAGAAATCCCATAATCGCTTAGCCTTTACGTGCTTTGATGCGATCTAACACTGCATTAGCATTCGACTTTTGCTCACCAATACCCGCTTCTGCTAGTTTTGCGTGTAATGACTTATCGCTATTTTCTTCAGCTAAGGTTTCAGACGCTTTTAAGCGGTCATCAAACTGCTGCTGACGTGCTTTGATGCGCTCAAGTGAATCTTTAGCATTAAGCAGTTTTGAGTTGCTTGAAGCAAATGAGTCAGTGATAGTCGCAGTCGCTTTTTGTACACTTTCAGTTGTTTTGACCATGGTTAATTGACGTTGATAATCATTTAACTGACGCTCGGTCTTTTTAACTAAGTCTTTTAAACGCACTGCATGCGAACTAAAGCTGTCATTGGCAGTTTGTTGCTCGGCTAACTCTTCGTCTAATTGAGCAATCTTTTCTGCAATTTCAATCGCTAATGCTTCATTGCCTTTTTCTAGCGCTTGGGTGACATAACCTTCGTGCTCAGCAACGCTGCGCTTTAAGCGATCAATTTCGCGGCTAGCTTGCATTTCTTTGGCCATCACGTCGGTTAATTCACGTTTAGCGCGAGTTAAATGTTTTTCTGCATCTCGAATTTCTTGTTCAAAAATACGAGTTGAGTTTGCGTCAACGATATTTTGGCCAACTTCTGTTGCACCACCACGAAACGCTGTAAGAATCTTGTTTAGAATGCCCATAATTGGCTCCTTAGTTTAAAAATTCGACGAGTTCGTCGATGACTTCCAGACAGTTGTCTGACAGTACTGCTAATTCTTGTTCAATCTCTTCCATGCTTGAAAGCACAGATAAAGCTCCGTAAACCACATATTTATCATCAATTTTAGCAAACGATGATAATGGCATTGGAATGTTCAGTTCTAACATGGTCTCAAACATTTCAGACCGACGAGCTTGATTTACTTCGTTTTCGCCCCACAAGTAACTGATGCACAATATTTGGTTATCAGTTACTGATACAAACACCGGAATTTCTTCGCGGCCGACAATATTGACTTGTAACACTTCAACATCACCGTCAATCGGATAACAATCAAATTGAAAACCGGTTTTGCTGTGATCGCACAGTCCGTTTAGATGACTTGCAATAGTATGGATGTTCATATTCGTCCTTAATTGACATATTATGTCTGTGAGTAAAGATAGCATCTAGACATAATATGTCAAGCGCTATCTGGTCCAATTAAAAAAGATTAATTACTTCATTTTCTGACCAAGCTGCTAAATGGTAGTAATACAGCTGCAGTGAACCAATTTCGTTCACTTTGATCTTGTCTATATCGGCATAAAAATGCTTAGGGAATTCAAATGAACCATGGATAAGCCCAGGAGTAAGCCATTCTTCTGGCACCGGAATATTATCGATGGCGGCTAATCGCTGTTGTGGATTTTTGCCCATCTTACTGCCGATACTCCAACCCCATTCCCCAAAGCTCGGCACATTATGATGATACTGTTTTACATTAAATCCTGCTGCAGTAAGGGTTTTTCCCACCGATATAAACGCTTTTGGCGCATGATAAGGTGACGTTGACTGCACAGTGATCACGCCATCTGCACTGAGTAATTCATTGAGCTTGCGATAAAATAAATCTGAATACAATTTATTTAAGTCTGGGTGGCTTGGGTCAGGCAAATCGACAATGATGGCATCAAATATTTGACCTTTTTGGATCAGCTTATCAACCCCGTTAAACGCATCATCGACCATTAAGGTTAAGCGTGGATCGTTTAACGCATCGCCATTTAATGCTAATAATGCATCGCTTAAGCGTTTGGGCATATCTGCTGGTGGCGATTTAAATAAGGCTAATAGGTCTTTATCCAAATCCATTAAAGTAACGGCTTTAGGTTGCCATTTGAGTACTTGTTTTAACCCTAGGCCATCACCACCGCCAATAATTAACACATTATCGTGCCGTGCGCTGGCTGCTAATGTTGGGTGAACTAAAAAGCTGTGATAGATGTGTTCGTCGCTGCTCGAAAATTGCAAACGGCCATTGATGTATAAATTATAAACTGGCGGTAAACCACCTCCGCGCAGACGCTCAGTAAAATTGAGTTGCTGGAAGCGCGTTGCTTTGGCATACACCACATGATCTTTATATAACAGGTTATTAAAATGCTGTTCCCAGCTAGGGCCTTTAACGGCCAATAAGCCAATCACCACACTGGCAATAATATGGCCTATGAGCAGCAATTTAACATGATTGATTTTTGACCAGAAACGCCAAATAAAGATTAGCCCTGCGATGAGGTTAACACTGGCGGTGAGTGCTGCAGCCAGTTGAATATCGATGGCCAACATAAAGCCGACCCAAATAGCGGCACCTATGCCCGCACCAATGTAATCAGCACCATATATGGTGCCGGCATTATGCAGTAAGTGTGCTTCAGACAAAGATTGCCGAACGCGGGCAATCAGCGGTATTTCCATGCCAATCATTAACCCCAGCAGTACGCCCCAAACATAGGGTAGGTATGCGCTAAGGGTTTGCAAACTTGCAATAAAGCCACCATTAGGTAGGTGATCCGGCGGCAGCCCTAAAGTATTGGCGATGGTTAATGGCAGTTGTTGACCAAAGCCAATTACGGCCGCGGTAACGATAATCGCAAATGAGCCACACAGTGCTACGGTTAATTCGAGCATAGCAAAGCCAGTGAAAGCGCATTTAATTTTCCGTGCAGCAAAGGCTCCCACACCCATAGACACAATCATCAAGCCTATCATGGTGTAAATAGCTGCTTCTAGTGCGCCAAGAATTCGGCCCGCATAGTGAGATAATAGATATTCATAAATGAGACCACATCCCGCCAACGAGGCCATGATGCCGAGTAATAAGGCATCATCAAACCACGATACTTGACGGGATGGCGGGGAACTTTGCTGTGAGCCCCCTGGTGTAGTGTTAGCGGGAAGTTCATCGAGCAAAGGTGTTGTCATAAATTAAGCCATTAACGCCGTAAGAATAAGAGCCACGGCAATACTAATCGCCATTTCAACGGCTGCGATACCGATGTTTTGTTGTTTTTCGACTTCCTCGGCAAGATTAATACCGGCCAATACCAGTTTTTTTACCACGGTTATCAATAGCGATAATACCACCAACATAATCAGTGAAAATACGCACCAACCAATAATGTTACTGACGTGAGCCGTTGGATTGTATGCAATGAAATGGCTTGCGGCGTTAAAGCTTAACGCCATGGCAATCATGTAACCGCTATGACGCAATGCTAATGCCGTTTGGCCTTGGGTTAAGGCTTGTTGCATTGACGCACCTTGATTACGTTGAGCGTAACGTTTTTCGCGCAGTCTGGTGAGAATAACTAACATTAATTGCGAGATTAAGAAGGCGCTGAAAATAGCGATGAAGGTATCGATGGTAATATCTTCTGCCCACATTAATACTGCGCGGATAATAATGGCAGTGGCAATAGCCGCCGCCGCATCAACCACAGCCACAGAGACATTACCTTTGAGAATTTCAGCGTTTTTCGCAAATTCATTTAAGGCGATTTTGTCGTGTAAAAAACGGCCCAATTTAATCAGTACTAAACCAAATAAACCGTAAGCCGACATGCCAATCGCTTCGGTTAAATAAGACGGTGCTGCCTCGCCAGTTATGGCGCCGGTAAGCACAATGCCCAATGCTGCGATTGCACCTGCTGTACTAATACCAAAGGCGAAATTGTCACGTTCTGCTAGCTCGGCACTGCTGTTAACTTTAACACTCCAGCCTTGCAAGTAACGCATTAGCGTCAGTAAAACGATAGCGATGGTTAAATCAATGGCTAAGATAATCGCCAAATGTTGAGTTAAGCCATATTCTTGAAAAAATGTCATGGTGAGTCCTTACCTATTTTCCACGGCTAACACCGCGACTAGTGCGGCTGCTTGAGTTACGGAAACTGCTGTCTTTTGAATAGCTCGAACGAAATTTTCTACTCGCGCTCTGAGTGGTACTACTGGCTTTGGGTGCGCTAGCACTTTGACGCGACAAGCTTGTAGAACCTGTTCGAGTTTTTGCATAAGGGCTGTCAAATCGCTTCCCCTGGCTGTCAAAACGTTTCTTGGTTTGTTCAAAGGTTTTTGCTTGCGAAGTGGCTTGTTTTGGAGAGGTATAACGGTAACGTCCTACATCATTATAATAGCTGTAACCACGGTTACCCGCCCAACGGTCGTAACTTGTTGGACGAGTGAAGTTAGAAAACATCGCATACATGCCATACCAAGCCCAAATCGATGTGCCACTTGAATTGTTTTGCCAGCTACCATAAGCAGGATTACCCACTAGCTGGCTGCCTGCACCACCGACGTCGGTTCCATTCGCGAGCGCTTCGGCTTCACGGCTGATTGCATTGACTCTGGCCAGTTGGCCATTAGACATATCAGCGACAACATTGACCGGATCAGACAGCATATCATTATACAAACTGCTGTCTGCAGCTTGATAAACATTTTGGGCTTCAGCCAGTTGCTGGTCTAAATCAATAAAGTTAGCGCTATCGTTTAAGTCTTTATAACGACGCGTTAATGACTGAAACATTGGACCTTCAGTGCCGGCATCTTTTGCCAACTCTTCGAGTAAAGGTGTTAAGTCTGATTGGCGCTGAGCGAGAATACTGGTGTATTGTTTAAGTAACGTCGCATTACGCAGCTGATTGTTGTCGAGTGAACTGGCCAACAGATCAAGACGTTGTTGGGTCAGTTGCTGGTACTTAGCAATTTGTTCCGGTCGGTCGTCACCGCAACCGCTAAGGGCTAACGTGGCAAACAATACCGTTATCAATATGAGTACACGGGGGAGGTGACCTACCATGTTTTCTCCAAAATGTAGATTTTTCATGTGCTAATTCAATATGACACAGGTTATAGTAATCTGGGTATCAATGATATTAATCTGATCATTTTACTGACTAATAGATATACCATTCACGACATAATATGTCCAACGTTCATTTTCTTTAGGGATCATTATTGCCATGCAAAACCAAGGTAACAAGGTATTATCTGCCGCTATGTTAGACAGCGCAGATCGTTACTGGTTAAGACTCTGCGACAGTTGGCCTGAGGCTAAAACCGCACTGCCCCCCTCGCAGCAGCAAGAGCTAAAAGTCGTATTTGGCTTGAGTGATTATATTGCTGAGCAACTTTGTCGTCATCCAGAATGGATTGTGCAGTTATTTGATGGCCTATTAGATGATGTGGTGCGCAGTGATTTTGATGCTCAGTTACATTCGCTGTTAGTTGAGTTAACTCAAGAAGAGCAGGTTAAGTCAGCCTTACGTTGTTATCGTAATCTACAAATGGTGCGTTTAGCATGGCGTGATTTTTTAAATTACACCCCAGTAGAAGAATCTCTACTCGATTTATCAGCACTGGCCGAAGCATTGGTTATTGCTGGACGAGATTGGTTATATCAAGAAATGTGTCAGCAATATGGTACCCCCATGAGTGCCGAAGGTAAGCCGCAACCTTTATTAATTTTAGGTATGGGTAAACTGGGTGGCCGTGAACTTAATTTTTCATCTGACATTGATTTAATTTTTACCTTTCCAGAGCATGGTGACACGGTAGGTGGAAGACGTACTCAGGCCAATCAACAATTCTTTATTCGCATGGGCCAACGCTTGGTAAATTTACTCGACCAAGTGACGGTTGATGGATTTGTATTTCGTGTTGATATGCGTTTACGGCCTTACGGAGAAAGTGGTCCGTTAGTCGTCAGTTTCAGTGGTCTAGAAGATTATTACCAAGAACAAGGTCGCGATTGGGAACGCTACGCCATGGTTAAAGCTCGTGTATTGGGCCCTTGGTCTGGCTATTGTGACGAGCTACATGATTTATTACGCCCATTTGTATATCGCCGTTATATTGATTTTTCTGCGATTGAATCACTACGTAAAATGAAGCAACTTATTGCTCAAGAAGTCAGGCGTCGCCAGTTAACCGATAACATTAAGTTGGGCGCGGGAGGGATCCGCGAGGTCGAATTCGTAGTGCAAAGTTTTCAGTTGATCCGTGGCGGCCGCGAACCCGCATTGCGGCAACAAAGTTTATTTGGTGCCATTGATACCTTGTACAGCCTTGGGCAGTTGGAATATTTAGCGGTTGATGAGCTTAAACATAGCTATATTCTTTTGCGTCGGGTGGAGAATTTATTACAAGCTATAGATGATAAACAAACACAAACTCTGCCCAACAATGAGCTTGATTGGCAGCGGCTCTGTTATCCATTAGATATTGAAAACGAAACAGAACTTCGTCAAAAGATTAATACTGCGATGGCTACCATTCACGGCCATTTTAATGCCACGGTCGGTGGCACTGACAGTCACGAACAGAATGATCATTGGACATCATTATTTTGGAATGTGCAGCAAGATGAAGACGCTAATGCCTTGCTGCAAGAACAACAAATCGATGATAGCGAATTATGGCCGTTATTAAGTGAATGGCATCAAATGGTGTCAAAACGTTCTATCGGACCTCGAGGGCGTGAAACCTTAGACAAATTAATGCCTAAATTACTCGAGGAATTGGTTAATCAGGCGAAACCGAGTCAAGCTTTTAAGCCCGTTGCCAACGTGCTAGATAAAATATTAACTCGAACCACTTACCTTGAGCTTTTATGTGAAAACCCGGGTGCCAGACAACAATTAGTCAGTTTATGTTGTGCAAGCCCCTGGATTGCGCGTGAGCTAGCTAATTTTCCTATGTTGCTCGATGAGCTTATTGACCCGTCGCAACTGTATGACATCACTTCGATTGATGATTATCCGAGCGAATTACGCCAATATTTATTACGAGTACCAGAAGATGACATGGAGCAGCAAATGGAAGCGCTGCGCCAGTTTAAATTGTCTCAACAACTCAAGATTGCTGCGGCTGATGTCACAGGCGTTTTACCTGTCATGCAGGTCAGCGATCATTTAACCTTTTTAGCCGAAGCTATTATTGAGCAAGTCGTGCTGCAAGCTTGGCATCAGGTGGCGTCTCGCCATGGCACGCCTAAGGGAACAAGCCCAAGTAATATGGGGTTTGCAGTGATTGGGTACGGTAAGCTTGGCGGTATTGAACTGGGTTATGGTTCTGATTTAGATTTGGTTTTCTTACACGGTCACAGCGGTTCTGGGAGTACAGATGGCGAACGATCTATTGATAATGGCCATTTTTACCTAAAGCTTGCTCAGCGTGTGGTGCATTTATTTGCTACCCGCACCACGTCTGGTGAATTATATGAAGTTGATATGCGTTTACGCCCATCGGGTGCATCAGGCTTATTAGTTAGTGAAATTGAGCATTTTGGTGCTTATTTGCAGCAAGAGGCTTGGACCTGGGAGCATCAAGCTTTAGTGCGCGCTCGTTTTGTGTTTGGTGATTATTCACTTGCGGGTCGTTTTAGTGAACTACGTGCGCAAGTGTTGCAAATTGAGCGCGATAAAGTGGAGTTGGCTAAAGCTGTTAGGGATATGCGCACAAAAATGCGCGAGCATTTACTTCAAGCAGAAGCAACAATATTTGATTTAAAACAGAGCGCAGGTGGTATTGCGGACATTGAATTTATAGCCCAGTATTTAGTCTTAGCCTATGCGAATCAATATCACGAGTTAACTATTTGGTCTGATAATGTGCGCATTTTTGAAGTGTTAGCCGAGTTGGAATTATTGCCGGTAATGCAAGCTCAGCATTTAACTCAAACTTACTGTTGGCTGCGTGATGAGAATCATGAACTGACCTTACAGCAATTGCCCGGTAAATTACCGCAGCAAAGCGTGCAACCCAAAACTGATAGCGTCATTGAAATTTATAATAATATTTTACACATTTGATACTAAATGAAGTGGTTAAGATCGATATTTAGTTCTATAACTGTCTTATTAAACTGGTGTTATTTGATTAAGTTGGACTTTTAATGCTTCTGGCTCCGATACCTGAAAATGAGCATACTCGACTCGAAACGCTTCGAGGATTAAATATGCTCGATACCGCAGCTGAAGATCGCTTTGATCGTGTCACTCGGCTAGCAAAACGCTTATTTTCAGTATCGATTAGCGTGATAAGTTTAATTGATGCCGATCGTCAATGGTTTAAATCCTCACAAGGATTAGATGTATGCGAAACCCAACGTGATATTTCTTTTTGTGGTCACGCCATTAATCAGCATGGCATTTTCATTGTACCTGATACGCTAAAAGATCAGCGTTTTGCCGACAACCCACTGGTACTCGGGCCACCTAATGTTCGATTTTATGCCGGTTATCCATTAACTATGCCTAATGGCGTGATAGTCGGAACCTTGTGTATTATTGATGACAAGCCGAGGTCCTTTTCTAAAGATGATGAAGCAACTTTAGAAGATCTTGGCAATATTGTTATAGATGAGCTGTTATCGATTAAACAAAATACTTTGGATGCGTTAACGGGTATTTTTAATCGTCGCGGCTTTGAGTTACTTTCTCATAGAACAATGGCCCGCAGTGATAAGCTCGGCTTTAACACCTGTTTGATTTTTTTAGATTTAAATGATTTTAAATCTATTAATGACGCATTTGGTCATGAAGAAGGAGATAACGCATTAAAAATCTTTGCCCGTTTATTAGTCAGCAGTTTTCGTGGCTCAGATATTATTGCGCGATTTGCTGGTGATGAATTTGTGGTATTGCTGAGTCAAACTGATGAAACTATTGTCAATGATGTATTACACAGGTTCCAGCAGTCTGTTGAGCAGCATAACCAGCACAATGCTAAACCTTACCAATTAACTTACAGCAAAGGTGTGGTGCATCGACAAGCAAATCAGGCACTATCCTTGTATGAATATTTGGTGACTGTCGATAAAGCCATGTTTGTTGACAAAGCAAAACATCACCAGAAAAACGAAACGGTAATTAAATAGCCTGTTACTCATGAATGATGCTGAATTACTCGCCGATAATGGATATATCCTTGTGCTTAATCTTAGTAAAAGCTGATGTCCTGTCACTACTATTATTTTTCATTTCAACTTACTCAATTATTAATTTATCTACACTCAGCAGATTACCTCTATCGATGGCTTAGCCTAATATCTAGTGAACGATAACGAACAAATTTCATTTAAAATCAAAGTTTTAATTGCGAGTACTGTCTCAAGCGATACCAGCATAGCCAAGCCAATATTGGCATAGGGTATTGCCGCCTTAATGGCTTCTTTTTGCGGCAATTTGATAAGTTGGCGTAGCATTGAATACACACGCAGAAGAATAATAAATCCAAGCGCAATAACAGACGGCATTTAGTGATCGCTAAATGACTTTTTTGCCTTGTCATGCCCTCTGTTATTCCTAGTATGAGCATTAACAAAGTGGATAAGGTTTCGCAGGTCGCCTTAGGGACTTTTAAATCTGACTTGATCAATCCTGCATTTAAACTGAGGACAAAAAAGCCATCATAGTACTAAGCATGTTATCGCTTCTATCTGTTATAAACTATGGTGATGCTGCCTTGTAGTCATAACAAAGTGAAATATTTTAAATCAAAATGGCGCAGTAATATTGAATAAATCTAGGCTGTTATAGTTATTAATAGCAGATCTGTGAAGTACTGATCTATTAAGTATTGCTAGCGTATAGTATCGTTGAATAAGAACATAGCAATATTAATGGTAGAGCCTGTAATGAAAAATGAAATTGATATTCATCGTGCGTTAAAAGTGTTTAACAAAGTCACTCAATATGGCGAAAAACGTGCGCTTGAAGATGGTCTTAGTGGCCATGATTATTGGTTGTGTGGTATTAGTGCCCAAACGGATCACGATGGCTACACCATTACCTTGTCTGATGCTCAAGTTAGTTTAACGGTGTTTTTTCACAATAAGTATCAATTCGAATATCCTACCAATGATGCGCTCGATAATTTTTTACGTCGATTTAATGACGTTGAAAATTTCCAAGCATCTTGAGTAAAGCATTAAGGTTATTAAGCACTCATAACCTTGCATCACATACTTTACGCCCATTGTTGCATTTCGATTAGGCGACTGTAAGTGCGTCTAAATTCAAATTGTAATGCCCCATCAATGTATAAATCTTCCAAGCTAAACCTGCTATTGAGGATTAACATCACTTTTTGATCGTATAGTTCATCAACTAAACTAATAAAGCGTCTGGTTGGATCATCCTCACTGGCATAGGACAGTTGTCGCTCGCCTGTGATGGTTGCTAGTGAACCATCTTCGGTGCCACGTGCTCTAATCCAGCTTCGTAGTTCTCCGCCTAATATCGGTACATCGCTGAGTAAGATATGGCTAAATTGTCCCGCGAGTTCAATATAATCTAATGCTGATCGTGGGCCCTGGCACAAGGCTGAAAAGGTAAACCAAGCAAGCTGGCCGTGTATAGCCATAATGGCAATGTCTCTATGGCATACCTCAATTGAATGTGGCAGGTTTTTGAGACTCGCATGGGGTTGTGGGTATTGTTGACATAACTGTTGAAAAACAACCTCGGGCGCCATTGATGATGGCTGTTTTAGCCAAGGTGGTGTAGTCGTTAATATGTTGGCGTTAGCGTGTAAACGATGATCAATTTGACCATTTAAATGGATTGATTCGGTATATTGTAGAAGCAGATCAATAGTGGGTAAAAAACGATCGCGCTGTAATCCGTTTTCATACAAGTCAACAATCGGCACATTTGACGTTGCAACTAAGGTCACTTCTGACTGAAATAATGTCTCAAATAATCGCCCAAGTAAAATGGCATCACCGATATCAGATACAAAAAATTCATCGAAGCAAATGACAGAATATTTGGCTGCAATTTGCTTAGCAATATGAGCTAATGGATCGCGGATCCCCGATGTTTGATTTAATTGCTGGTGGATCATAGCCATAAAACGATGAAAATGAAGACGTAATACGGTTTTATTTGCTTCAGACTGCGGGCTATATAGGTACTGCTCAGACAAACTTTGATAAAACAGATCCATCAGAAAGGTTTTCCCACGACCAACATCTCCCCACAAATATAAACCGCGGTTTTTTTTGTTAATTGATAGACATTGCTGATAGAGCGAATCTAAGGCGAGTACTGCTTGCTGTTGCGCAGGATCATCAAGCATGTTTTGTTTAATGCGCTGCTGATAGGCTTGTAATGGCGACATAACACTTAAGCTAAATTGTTGAGCTGAGTAGTATACCATTAACTGTTGCCTTTATTATGGTGCGTATTTCCTTTAAGCTCTTGTGACAAAAATAACAATCTATTAACTCTGAGCGTGAACCCTGAGTATTAATCCTAACAAGGACCCAGACATGAATCATAAAAATAAGGGGATGACCTATATTGGTGCGGATATGGCATTAGAAGGTAATGTACGTATTCAAGGTCCTGCAATGGTTGCTGGCCACACTAAAGGTACTATTAACTCTACTGATCAAATCAAAATTGAGCTGGGAGGCGTGATTGAGGGTGACGTTTTTTGCCAAGAGATGCGCGTGTCAGGATTATTTAAAGGCAAGTTACATTGCAATAAGTTAATTATTGTCAGCTCGGGTATTGTAGAAGGTGAAGTGTCGAGTCATCAGATGGAAATTTATGATGGCGGTCAATTCATCGGTATGCGCACTAAAGGTCCTGATGCATCGCAGTTACCACAAGCTGAAGCAGAGCAATCATCACATCAACAGGTGCAGCAGGCTAGTGTTACTCATTCGGTTTTTTCAGGGCGTAAATTCACTTATGCCGCAGTTGCGACTATTTTGATTATTGCCGGCACAATATTACAACCAACCATTAGCTCGGCATTAAATCGTGGTCAAATATTGTCATCTGACAACAATCAAGCCAGCGTAGAGCAATACTCACAATCAACTGCAACAGCAGAAGATGCAGAGGTATTATTTCAAGATATAGATCAACAGACTTCATTTGTCGATCAAGCTGAAGCATTGATGGGGGCTGGTCAAAGTGATATTAATGTGGCGATGGAAGATTTACATGAACTCGCTAAAACCAGTGAAGCTATGGGGGATAGCCAAACAGCGAGTGACGATGTCGAACAAATCGAGCCAGCGTTTGGCACGCCAGATAAGTAAGCATCTTTTTATTAAACCCATAAAAAAATGGTTTTATTAACCACAGTGTTTAGTGGAGTAATAAAACCATTTTATGCTGTTTTGATACAGCCAAATATTTTTATATTACTTATGGATTAATGCGAGTTGGCATACCTGTACGTTGCTCTAGCAATCGCTTTAATATAAATGAGTCAGTTTGTGGGTGAGCAACAAAGCGAGTGGTTTCTTTATCAAATGATAATGCTACCGGCTCAGTCGAATCAAACTCAGCTTGAGTGCGTGATAGCGGCTGATGAACTTCTAAATAACGATTACCATCAGGTTCTTCAGTCGCTTTAATGGGTTGGTTAATAAATTCAACACGAGTACCTACTGGCACGGTATTAAATAAATGTTCAATATCTTCATCGCGTAAACGAACACAACCAGAACTGACGCGTAAACCAATACCAAAGGTGGCGTTAGTGCCATGGATTGCATATAAGTTACCCACATACAGTGCGAACAAACCCATTGGATTATCAGCGCCTGCAGGCCATACCGCTGGTAATGTCACTCCTTTTGCTTCGTAAGATTTACGAATGTTAGCAGTTGGTGTCCACGTTGGGTTTGCGCGTTTACGTTGAATGGTTGTTACCCACTTTTCTGGAGTGTCTTTACCTATTTGGCCAATACCAATAGGCAATACTTCAACAATATCTTTTCCTTTTGGGAAATAATATAAACGCATTTCAGCGCTGTTTATCACTACGCCTTCACGTTTAGTGTTCGGCAAAATTAGCTGATGTGGGATTAATAAAGTGCTACCGGCTTTGGGTAAAAAAGGATCCACGCCAGGGTTTGCTTCTAATAAGTTAGTTAATCCGAGCTGAAATTTTGAGGCGATTTGTTCTAGGGTTAACTTGCCCTCAGGAACAACATAGTATTGATTTTCACCGACTAAATTGCTGCCTTTAGCAGGTAGACGATATTCAACAGCAGCACTCGAAAAACTGAGTACCATAGCCGTTGCTGCAATTAAAGTAGTGCGTAACGAATTCATCATAAGCGTTATATCATTCCAAAAACAGACGTTATACCAGTCAGACTACAATATCTTACCAAGTTTGACTATTTTGTACTGGTCATTAGTACATATTATTAGCGCGCATCCTCACTTATTACGCTTAATATTTCAACTGATTTTTTCCTGTTTCGTTATTTAAATCTTAAACGTTTAGTAAGCTGATGTAAGTTGTCTGGAGCGGTTGGCAACTGATGTTCTTTTAGCGCTAACTTATAACCTATTTGAGTGACTATTTTGTGGAAGAATGACTCTTAAATGGATTTTTTATAAGACTTAAGCTTATGGGTATTTTATGCAATCGGCCTTAACACCGTAAGCGATGATGCACACTTTCAGCCTCTTTAATTAACGATGCTGGGTTACGCTCCTATCGCATCTAAAAATATGTATTTGGATTTTTGCCTATATAGCTATCTCAGTATTTACCGAGGAAAATTGCAGTAAAAGATGTCCTCGATGAATCCCCAAAGTACGTACAAGACGACAGTAAAACCAGATACTAGTAAACATTTATTTAAATTAATGTTTATTTTTAATGTATATATCAATTGGTTATTTTTTTACTCTGCTTATTCCTCATCAAAATAAATTGTTGCACTTTTAGTTAGCATGCTAACCAGTTATAATGCTTAGCATGCTAACTAAGTGGTGACTTAATATGATTTCTACAGAATTAGAGCGATTAAAAGAGCTACATCTTGCTGAGCAACTCGGCCGGTTACATCGATTATGGCGCACTGTCGCAGATGTTGAATTAATTCCTTTAGGCTTAACTCATCCTCGCTGGACCGCGCTGTGGAAGCTATTACGCTTAGGCGATAACGTCAGTCAAAAAGTACTCGCCGACGCGTTAGAAATAGAATTGCCATCATTAATGCGCACTTTGGGTCAATTAGAAGAACATGGATATGTTAAAAGGCGTTGTTGCGATACTGATAAGCGAGCACGAATTGTCAGTTTGACCCCTCAGGGAACCGACATTCTGAAGCAAATAGAAACACGGATTATGCAAATCCGTGCTGAATTACTCAATGGCATTAGTCATCAAGAATTAAATGAATTTGAACGTGTGATCAGTCTGATTAGTGCTAATGCTATGGCTAAGCTTAATCAGACTGATGACCCTTTTAGTGAGAAGTAACATGACTCCAGATCAACAATTTGCCCGTCTCGTTAAAATATCGATTGCGATGTTTGTATTCGTATTCGGTTACTTTATGTTTGCCGATGCTGTCATGCCAATGACGCCACAAGCTATGGCAACACGGATGGTCACCAAGGTAACACCACAAGTCAGTGGAAAAATAGCCTCTATTAAGGTCGCAAATAACCAATTTGTGGCCGAAGGTGATGTGTTGTTTAGTATCGATTCAGCCTCTTATGAGTTAGCGGTTGAGCGAGCAACATTAGCCTTAGAGCAAGCAAAACAAGATAATGCAGAACTCGATGCATCGATATTAGCCGCCAAAGCCGACGTGCAAGCAAATCAAAGTAATGCACAGCAAAAAAGCAGCGAGGCAAAGCGTATTGATGCTCTTTATTCCACACGCGGTGTATCGCAGCAGTTAGCCGATCAAGCTCAAAATGATGCCGCAACCGCAGAAGCTAACTTACTTGCCGCTAAAGCTCGCTTAACTAAGTTAATCGTTAGTCGTGGGTTTAACGGCGCGGATAATTTAAAAGTTCGCCAAGCTCAAAATCATTTAGCTCAAGCCGAGTTAGACTTGTCATATACTCAAATTCGCGCAGATCAAAATGGGGTTGTCACTAACTTACAGTTAGAAGTCGGTAGCTTTGCTACAGTCGGTCAGCCTTTATTAGCACTCGTATCAGAAAACGTTGATATTATTGCTGATTTCAGAGAGAAAAGTTTACAAGGTATTGAGCCACAATCAATTGCGCTGGTTTCATTTGATGGCCAACCTGGCCATTTATACTCGGCTAAAGTGAGTTCTGTTGATGCAGGTGTGAGTGCCGGACAATTTGATGCCAATGGCCGCTTGGCTGATCCCCAAGAGTCGGTGCGATGGGTACGTGATGCCCAGCGCTTACGTTTACATTTAGAGCTCGATCAACAAGCCGTTAGCCTATTGCCTGCAGGGGCTCGCGCCACGGTGCAATTGGTGCCCAATAGCAGTTTTCTCGGTTTTTTGGCCAAGGTACAAATTAAAGTCATTAGTGTGCTGCACTATATTTATTAAATGAAGCATTAACTTCAATCATTATTTCCCTAATCCATACTTATAGCTGGTTACCACTTTTTAGTGTTGACTGAACAAACCATTTATTAGGGTGGGTGATTTAGGGTGCCGTATTCTCTCCAATGCGAAGGTATTTTACATGTTGCTACGCCACAGTCCTTTGACTACAAACGATTTACGTCAATGCCTTCGCATTGCAACAGGCGCAACGCTTGGGTTTGCTATTTGTAAATTTTTCGACCTAAGTTATGGAGTATTTTTTACCGTAACCCCAATGTTACTGTTGGGTTTAGTACCAGTGATGAATGCCCATGCAATGCGGCAACTATTAGCATCATCGGTGATGGCTGGAATTGAGGTGGGTATTCTAGGTGGTTTATTTGGTACTCATCCAGGCATGATCTTGCCAATTGTGTTTATACTTTTTCTGTATCGATTTGCGGCAATGTCACGAGGCAGTTTGTTTTTGTTCGGCGCTAACGGGGTGATCAGCTTAAGCATTATGCTGCACTTTGCCAGTTATCCGAGTGTCGATATTAATAATCTTATTTTTAATAATTTTTGGGCGACGGCAGCATCTGTCATCATTGCTTACGCTATGACCGCTCTTTGGCCAGATGTTGAACCACGTCCGCCAATGGCATCGGTTGCTAAAGCGTCTAATCGTATGCGTCATGAAGCATTACTCGGTGCATCAATTGCGACAGCATCATTTGTGGTTTTTCAGGTATTTAACTTGCGAGACTCTATGTCAGCTCAAGCCACCACCTTATTATTGTTATTCCCCATGCATTGGAATGGTGCACTCGGCTATGCCCGCAAGCGTGCTATCGGTACCCTACTTGGAGTGACCTTTGGTTTACTAGGGCAAGGGTTACTTTATGATTGGTCTGGGCAACTGATTTTTGTCATACCGCTATTGTGGATAGGCTTAATGTTATTTAGCCAAGTGCATGTGAGAGAGGCGAGTGGCTCAGGAGTGGGGTTTGGCGCCATGACCACATTAGGCATACTATTTGGCCAATATTTAACCCCCAATAACGATCTAGTATTTAGTGCTTTGTATCGAGTCAGTAGTATTCTAGTGGCAATAGTGGCAACTTTATTATTGTGTTATTTAGTGCATCGCTTATTGAATCAATTTGCAGCGACTCGATTTGGTTGAACGATAGATGTGTGCGGTAAATCGATCTAATTTGAGTATATTCGTTTATCGATATTATTCAGTAGTTAATTGATGATTTTAGCTGCAGCGTGCGGTTAGTTTTATAGACATAATTACTATAGACATTTGTTATATAAATGCTAATAGTAATGGATGGTATATAAAAAGGACTTAACATAATGAAACAAAATACTATTATTTTTAGCTTAATATTGAGCTTTCTCGCTTTCGCCCCATTTAAAAGCCAAGCAAATCAATTGCCTGAGTGTAACACTTCTGAATGTATTGAATACTTTAAAGCCTATCGAATTTTAACTAAACGAGGCCATTCCTCAGCGATGGCCATGTTAGCTGAATTCTATTATACCGGTTATGGTACCGATAAAGATTTAGACATGGCGTTAAAATGGTACCGACGTGCAGGTAAATATGGCGTACTGGATGCAAAATATAAAGCGGGCGTTTTGTATTTACAAGATACTCCTTTGAAAGATGTCGATGAAGGTGTTGAGTTTTTAAAGTACGCATCAAAGATGGGCCACTCTCAATCATCGTATTTATTGGGTAAAATGTATTTAGGTGGTGGCATGGTAGAACAAGATTTGGCACTTGCAGATCAATACCTTGCTAGAGCTTATGAAGAAAAGAATCTTGCCGCCAGAAATTATGGGCAAGTACTTTATCTGCATGAATCTACTAAAGATTTACCTCTGAGCAATCTTTATGCTTTAATTTCAAAAGATGTTGTCACGTTAACCCCTGAGAAAACGGGTTCAAATGAACAAACTGCAGCGATCATTTTTCCTCAAGGTGAAATGGAAACCATTGACGTACAAATGGATACATTTGAAGACATGTTTGGCTCGCATATCACACAGTTGAACCACATGATCCCTGACACATCAAAAGGCACTGGATCTAATATAGCCGGACAAACATGTGCAAAAATGTGGGGATGTAGTAGTGAAGGTGACGGTCAACGAATCCAGGATGTCATGTTATCTGATTGGGGCTTAGAAACACTTCAATTCAGACTTGAAGGTTCAATATTTATCATAAAATAATAGCTGAGCTAAATAGAATAATTAGTTTCAATGACAAACGCGTTATGTTGCAAGTATGACTAATGACAGAGCAATTGCAGGTTGTCGTTAATGTCATAATTAACACATTAACAAGCAGTTTGATCAGCGTTTATTTAACGCTGATATAAAAAAGTGACTCGTTTTGCATAAGCAAGAGTCACTTTTTATTTTACAAACGTCATAATGAATATGTTTTGCAATAGATTATTGCCAGCCAATTTTCCACTGTTGCGGATCTTTAAGGTTGCGCCAGTCAATAGCAAACTCTTGTGCATTCATTTCTGCCCTTATGATGCATTCAATGACGTTTTGCTGCTCGTCATATTCCACTTTACTGATGCTAAAATGCTTCAGTTTCTGAACCACGTTCACCTTGGTCCATTTGCTATTGAGTAATTTCTTAGGATGAATTGGGTTCATATTCGTTCTCCTATTCTCAGTATTTCGATGCCTATATTAATATTCATGTTATGGCTCATGACGTACCTAATCAGTACTGGTATTAATCATTGTGAGAGTGACTAACTAATAACTGCTGCAATTGGCTTAGATCATTGATAATAATATCGGCGAGATGTTGATATTCGCTATCAACCCCATGATTAATAAAACAAGCTATCATGCCGGCATTGTTAGCTGCCTGAATATCATATAAATAGTCGCCGACATAGATAATATGTTGCGGTGAAATTTGCCATTGAGTTGCTATCGCTAGCAGTGCATCCGGGGCCGGTTTTGCTGGATAATCTTCTCTGGTCAATACGTGATTGATGGCGATATTATTCTGTTTTACTTTCATTGCACTGGCGGCAAGGCTATTACGAGTCACTATAGCAGTGGGGAGTTTTGCCGCTTCAATAGCATTAATCAGCTCTGCCATGCCTTTAATCGGTTTGGCATTGATTGCATCTTGGTATTCATGATCAAGGATAATCTGATTGGCGCTGGCTTGAGTGTCTTTGCAGCTTAACTCGTCGACATATTTAAGGAGATCGATACTATCAGGACAACCAATTTGCTGACGAATTAAGTTAAAGTCTAAACTGGATTCAACTAAGGTACCGTCTAAGTCAAAAATAATACCTTTAATTTGCATTGGTAAATTCAATTAATACCCTTATCTAATTTATATTTATCGGTTAAATTGCATTGAGTGTAACTCAATTAAAAACGGACCTTGTTGTTTTTGTGCCACTAAAAAGCCAACCCGATCAATGTCATTAAAATCTAATGCTGGTGCATTTGCAACCTTACGTCCCCTGAAGTTAACGGTAAAATCAGCAGGGATAAAAGTATGTTGCGTTAGCGTATTTGGCCGAGTGGTAAAATTCGCTACATACGCTTCACCATACGATAAGTTGGGTGATTTTAGGCGTATTTGATATGTTTTACCATCGCCTTTAACTGTGAGACTAAGCTCTGATTGATCGATAATTGGATGCTTATAATTCGACTCTATCGATGCGAACCCGCCATTGTTTTCCAATGACACAGACCCTGTAAATAACAACACTTGCTGGTTAATTTCAACTTTGCTTTGTGAAATACCGCCCATTACAGTGTCATTATTGATTAACCATTTTGTAAAGTGACTCGGATCAGTAAAATGAAATAACATATTATCCTCACTGGCACTCCATGCGGGTTGGCCAAACATTAGTAAAATTCCTGCGACAGTTCGAATACCTATTGGTACTTTTCGGCTAATATGCCCGTCCTGTGTATTGAGTAATACCATCATATACTCCTATTCATTATCGTTCGATATATCGCTCCAAAGACCATAAAAAAATGGCTTATCAGGGTGAGGGATAAGCCATAAAGGGTCTTACGGAGGATAATGTTACTTACTGCATCGGGTCTTGCTACATGGGGTCTAACGTATCGGGCTTTGGTCTACCAGGTGTCATCTAACGGTTTAACTATTATTTATTACGCGTGCTATTCAATTTAGGTTCACTTATTTTACCGTTCTTTTTCAATGCCAGATCCTTCCCATCTGGGGGAGAGTTATATTCGACAAGTTGGGATCTTGTCAGTACCCTTGGTATAGGTTTTATTAAGTGGCTATTTATCTTCGATGATGAGCAATCATATCAACAGATGATAGACCTGAGGGACAAGATATTTTGGACGTAAACGGTGGGTTATCGACTCAGTCAGCCGCGCTTACCTTTAGTGTGGTAAGCATTAATTTATTTAATTTTATTGAACCGCCTTATGCTTTTTATGATTTTGAAAATATCTATAGTGATAAACAGTGGCAAAAAAAGTGTGCCTGGTTAAGTGATTTTATTAACCAATCTCAAGCTGACATTATTGCTTTTCAAGAAGTGTTTAGTCCCGATGCCTTAGCTGTGCTGACTAAGTCTCTGGGGTATGAATATTTTGTGGCACTAGATTTACCTGAAGTGGTTAGTGACTATGTGTATCGAAGTCCAGTCGTGGCGATTGCATCTAAGTATCCTATTATCGATTCGGTTAATGTCGTGCCAGATCCGCAATGGGTCAATCAATTAGGTTTAGCTGAGTCATTTAGTTTTAGCCGTAAACCACTTCGAGCAACCATACAGTTACCTATTTTTGGGCCATGTGATTGTTATGTGATTCATCTTAAGTCTAAGCGTAGCGGTGTCAGTCGCGACGATATCAGTGAAAGTGGTTTACATGGCGGTGCAGATTTTGTAGCAAGGCAAGTGCTTGGGCGCTGGGCATCGAGTTTACAGCGAGGCAGTGAATCGGCATTGTTGTGCCATCAAATGTTAATGAGACGACAACAAAGTCAGCAACCTTTCATGTTAATGGGTGACTTTAATGACACTATGGGGAGTGAACTCTTAGCCGCGTTTAATAATCAATTACGAGTGTTTCGCAGTGATATTGAAGACCCTGGGCTGGCTAAGTTAGGCGAAACGTCATTGATGGCTGAATTACACCAAAGCAGTTTGTTTGACAGCTATGAGTTGTTTATTGCCGCCACCAAGTGTAATGCGACCTTGGCCCAAGATGAGTTTGAATCAAGCGCATTAGTTGATGAGCAACCCCATTCGGTTAGACAGCCGACACATTACTATGGCAACAGTGGTTCTGTGCTTGATTACATATTAGTATCGAGTGAGTTTAATCCAACTCAGCAACAAAATCTTGCTCATATAATTGATTATAAAACGTTTGATCGCCATCTCGTTCGACCTGACTATGAACGCGATAGTGACAGTACAGACCATGCACCTGTGATGATGAGTTTTAGCGTACGCAGTTAATGATATTTATTATGTAATTTATCAAATGTTATAAAATCCACAGGCTCAGTATAGAGTTGTTTTATTGAGCTAATAAAAAAGCGCTGATATTTATCAGCGCTTTTTTTGTATTCACCCTATGGCTTCATCATTAAATGACTAATCCATTGATTGTTATTACGACTAGAGTAGCGGTTACTGCAATAGCAGTTTTATGTTTACGCAGCGCTGCTCTTCTTGACGGGTTTCAAGTAGGGCGCGGCGCGCGAGTTGTGATAAACCTGTTTGCGTATCTAGGACATCACTAATTGCATTAATGTTGCTTGCACTGCACTGCGTCGGGATCAGTGCCGCGGCAAAACTACGCATAAATACTGGTCCTTTATCGTCCATTAACGGTAGGTTAGCAAAGCGTTGTTCTGCGGTCGCCGCACTTAATAGCTTTTGCTCCGCAGGATAGAGGTTAAACATCGCAATACGGATCTTAGAGAAAGGCATAGTGTCATTATTCTCAATGGTATTTAACCATTGGCGTTTAAGCGCTGACTGCGGACGGATGGCTTCAGCTGCAATAGCTGCTTTTTCGCCGGAGTCAGATTGATCAAGATGTTTTTCTTGAGCAAGTAACGCTTGAGCGTCACCATAATCATAGCGGTTTAACTGGCGGATCATGGCCCAGCGCAAGTCTTGATCTATGCTTAACCCTTTAATATGGCTTTTACTTTGCAGTAAAGATTGAATATGTTTTAACGCCTCGCCGTGACTAGACAGGCTAATATAGGCATCGAACCAACGGCGTTGGAAGTCTCGGTTACGGTAGCTTTCCATGCTCATACGCAAGCTCATTTGGCTTAATGCCTTTGAGATTTTGCTGTTGTAACTTGCATGCATGGGCGCCATAAGATCAAGATAGTTTTTGGCTTGCTGAAGATTACCAAGCACTTGACCTAATATGGTGTAATCTTTTTCCAGTGGTGCATTAATTAATGCGATATTTAAGAACTGCTCCATTGATGTATTACCATCAATGACGCTGTCCCACATACTTTGCCACAACATTGAGCGTAATAACGGATCGCTCACTTGGCCGAGAGACTGCTTAGCGGTATTAAATGAACTCGTGTCTAACTCAACTTTTACAAATCCCCAGTCGTCATAGTTTGGATAGACTAAATCTGGGCAAACCTCGCCGATTAACTGATCAACTTTGGTGTAAGCGCCTTTATAGGTAACCGCGATGACTTGTTGTTTTTCAAGTTCGTACCTGTTTTTGTTAAATAGCCCAATTTGAACACGTTGCTCGCGTAGCGTAGGAAATTGGCTATCTGCTGTTTGTACTAAAGCGAATGAGTTAATTTGTCCACCTTTGCAAGTGTACTGGGCTTTGATGGTATTGACCCCTGCGGCATACAACCATTCTTTGGTCCATTGGGATAAATCTCGACCACTGGCAGTAGCTAGACTATTGATAAAGTCATTGAGCTCAGCATTTTGATAGCTATATTGTGTAAGATATTGGCTTACACCACGGCGAAAAATGTCTTCACCGAGCAAGTGACGTAATTGCTTAATGGTTGATGCGCCTTTTTGATAAGTAATGGCATCGATGTTATCAAAGGCATTTTTGCTGGTGGCCACAGGTACTTCAATAGGATGGGTCGTGACTAAGCTGTCTTGATGGTAAGCTGCTTGCTTACCTTTAGCATAAAAGCTACGCCATGCATTGCTAAACTCGGTTGCTTCGCTGGTAGCAAGGGTGCCCATAAACGAGGCAAAGCTTTCATTTAACCATAAGCCATTCCACCATTTCATTGTCACTAAGTCGCCAAACCATTGGTGCGCCATTTCGTGCATGATAACGCCGGCTAACCGTTCTTTTTGTTCAGCAGTCATTGCGGCATTAAATAAGAAACGGTCTTCTGAAAAGGTAATTGCCCCAGCATTTTCCATTGCACCGTAAAGGAAGTCAGGCACCAATACTTGGTCGTATTTTTTAAACGGGTATGCAATACCAAAGTAGCGATCAAAAAAGTCTAACCCTTGTTTGGTGTAAGTAAACCAATCTTGTGGTGAAACTTGATCCGCTACTGATTGACGCGAAAACAAGCGCATTGGATAACGGCCTGAGTTGTCTTCCCAAACATGGTATGGACCAGCGTGCATAGAAAAGTTATAGGGGCTCAACTTAGGCGTGGCAGGGAAGGTCCATAAGTTGGTTTCACCTTGGTCGACGATATTGGTTTCACGCATAGCACTGATCACTTGCCAGTCTTTGGGGGCATGAACATTGATTTGATAGCTGGCTTTAAGGTCGGGTTGATCAAATACGGCAAACATTTGTTGAGCAGCCGCAGGTTCAAAATGCGAGTACAAGTAAACTTTACCGTCTACGGGATCGACAAAACGATGTAAGCCTTCACCATTGGTGCTGTGCTCGCGAGTAAACTCGACTTCTACGGTATTGTGGCCATCTACTAGTAGGCTTTGATTTAGTACAATATAAGCACCATTGTAATTAGGATATACCTTAGTACCGTTAATGATAAATTGTTTGATATTGGCTTTATTAAGGTCGAGCGTAAGCGCTTTTGGCACGCTGCTTAAGTCAAAGTTAACAACTGATTTTGCACTGAATTGACTATGTTCACTCAGAAAGAAAGTGAGCTCATATTGCGCATTTGATATCACACTGGATCTAGCTTGCGCTTGTTCTTGGCTAATGTAGGCAGAGCCATCCCGTTGAAAGGCGGTGGTGGATATTGAGCTACTGCAGCTAATAACGCTAGCACAACATAATGCGATGAGACTGGTTTTAATAACCCGAGGACTAAACAATTCAGTGGATAACAATTTCACGTTAGTGTTCCTAACTTATTATTAGATTAATGAAAAAGCCGACAACAATGTCGGCTTTAATGCTATAGGTTGTGACTTATAAACCTAAAAATGACTTTGATTTCATTTTACGGATTTCTTTTTCATCAGACCATTCAATTAAACCTGTTTCAAGATCCATTAAACGCATGGTCATCTTGTAATAAACGTCTTTGGTGCTGCCATCTTGTTTAACAATGCTCGACAAGTTGCCATAAAGCATATATTGCGCGCCAATTTGGCGACCAAATTTAATCGCAGTAGATGGATCGACCATGCCCGCATTGTTTTGATAATCGAGTTGTTTGCGAACAGTATCAACCTTAGTCATATCAATAAAACGGAACTTACCAGAGCGTAATAGCTTGTTGCTAATGCTATCGGTTACCGATTCAGTATCAATATGCTCAGAAGTTTTATTTTTAATTTTATCCACAAATACAATCGGACGGTTGCTCTGCGTCATTACCACCACTGGTGGGAATGCCATCATGCTGTCGACCATTTTAGCTGCAATAGCTTGAAGATCGGTGGAGCCGAAGTTCTCGTTAACGGTTTCAACTTCAGTAGCGTCGCCATACTCTACTTTAGATTGACAGGCGCTCAGCCCCATCACTGCTGCGAGTATCAATATCAGTTTCAAATTTTTCATAGTAAATTCCATTAGTGATGAGTGACAGTTGATATGTAATTATCGTTTATCAGATTATTATCGAATAAAAACGGGTACGATTTCCAGTCTCTATTGCCCAAATTAATGTTGTACGGTTTGCTGTTACGTCAATTTTTACATTTTTACTGTTATTTAGGTGAATATTATAGCTGCCAGCGTCGATAAATTGTCGGGCAATTTGAGCTTGTCGTGGTAGCGTGAGCCAGCTTCTGCGATCAGCTTGCTCAGTGATAACATTAAATATTTGCATCACCATCGCAGCAGCATCAACTTGATTATTGGCGCGTTGGTCACTGTTTTGTACGCTACGGTTCATTTGGTACTTAGCATAAACTCTTGCCGCTTGACGAAACAAGGCTGCGGGTAAATCTTCTTTTAATGCATTAATGGCTAACGCATCAATATTGGCAATGGCTTGCGCGGTCAGTGGCGCATCAAGCCCTTGAATTTGGTTATTATTTGCTAATGGATGTTGCGGCAAGTAAGTGGCTAATGAGGCCGATTGTATATTACCGTTGATGGGGAAAGGAACCGTAATACTTTGTTTTTCAGGTACAAAGCCTTTTTCAATAATAAAGATTACTTGCCCCTGACCCGCAGTGGGTAATGTCGCCTCTCCCCAGCGCCGTTTAAACTCATCATATTGAGGCATGCTTAATTGTTTGGCTAGACGGACCAAGTCTTGTTGCAGAAAAACATTATCTGGGCTAATTTGCGCCGCTTTTCGGTAATCAATAAAGGCATCGTTAGGTTCGTTAGCCAGTTCGTGCAATAACCCCGTGGTGTAATAACTGTAAGCATTGAGAAACGAACTCGTCACATTTCCAGCTTCTTTACCTAACCGCTCCACTTGATCATCGATGACGCCATTAGCCATATCTTGCACTGACTTTTGTGATTGTTGATAGCGAGCTTGCTCAAGGCTTTGCAGCTCATTGCTGCGGCGGACTTCTACTAATGCACCTTGAATATCGCCGCTGAATAAATAATTAAGCGCCTGATATTGATGTAGCATGATGCGCTCATAACCTGGACCTCGATATGGAATCGCATTATCGTTTAGTAACAGGCTGCTTGCACCTGCGCCTAACTTGCTGGCGCTAACGATGGCTTTGTCATCAAATCTTTGATAAGCATCAATGGCTTGTTGGTAGTAGGTTTTACTGCGAGTAAAATCGCCCGCAACTTGCATAATACGTCCCGATTCTTGGGCATAAAGTAAGCCATCATTACCGCTGATATTATTGGCTAAATCGGTGATGTTTGCTGCTGGAGTCTCGCTGTTGAGCTGTTGTTTAAATGGAGCAATTTGCGACGGGTAATTAACAAATACACTGTTAAAAGCGCAACCGGATAGGCTAAGGCTGAGAATTAACCCAATACAGAATGTTCTTAACATTGTGTCACCTGGATCTTGGTTGCCATCAGATTGACCCGTTCAAGTAAGGTTATGCCTTGTAAATGGTCATATTCATGTTGAAAAATACGGGCAACAAAACCCGTTAATGTTTGTTGATGTAACTGGCCATCTAGTGACTGGAATTGCACTTTAATTTCGCAATGTCGTGAAATCGATAGCCGCTGCCCTGGGATCGATAAACAGCCTTCAACCCCAACTTCAGTAGCAGCCGATGCGGTTAATATCTGTGGGTTTATGACCACAGTTGGAGCCATTAATGGGGCATCGGGATAACGTTCGTTGGGATTTGACGCCATAATAAACATGGCCGCTTTACTAAACACTTGCGTTGCCGCAATACCAACACCGTTTGCGTTTAGCATAGTGCTGAGCATATTATCAGCTAAAGTGCGTAACGCTTGGTCAAACACCGTCACGGGTTCAGCTTTTTGAGTCAGTATCTCTTCGCCTGTCGTGGCAATGCTGAGTAATGGCTTTAGCTGCATAAGTGACGGCTGTCCTTGTTGTTCGTGTTAATGACGATCGGCATTAATCTATTTTTCAAATCGTGATTGCTTAACATATAGCGACTTAAAAATGTTACAACTTACTCATAATATCTTCAATCTCACCCATAATTAACTGATTCTCGATGAGAGTCTAGCCCCATAGCTGGGCGTCGAATCTATAGTGCGACTTATTATTTTTCGAGAGATGTTCTTTACTGTAAAGAGTTAGTAATGCGGCGGAGGTGTCTCTTCAGCTGGAGACGCCATGTTACTTGGCTCAATAGAATGCAGTTTATTTACCATTAATAGCATTTGCTGTTGTTGTCTGGCAACTAATGCATTGAGTTTTATCACTTCTTGGTTTAACTCTTCAATAGAGATATCTTGAAATGATAGTTTCATTTCAAGATCATCAATTTTTTGCAAAATGCTGTCCATGTAGACCTCTTATTAATTAATTACTGCTGCCAATATTCAACTAAACCTTGGCTGCTAATACTGACGATTGAGCCAGGTGCTGGCATAGTGGCAGAGTATACTACAGCCCCTCTGTTTTGGGTGTTTTTACTCAATTGAACTTGCCAATGCGAAACTTGTTTACCCGAGTTAATTTGCCATAAAAAGATTTCTCTTGATGGCGTTCCTGTGAGTAATTGCTGATCATTATTGACAAAACGAGCCGTTGAAAAGTTCATTTGGCGTCGATTAATATCTAGATGACTAATGAGAATGCCTGTATCTGATTGCCACAGGGTGGCGTTACCTGTGATATCGCTGGCAAAACTGAGTGATGCTGAGTCATTAATTAGCACTTTCGTCACGCGTGAGCTCAACTGCCATTGTTGCTGTGGCTGGCCAGTTTGAGTTTGCCAAAGAATCACTTTGCCATCATTATCGCCACTTAATGCGCTGTTACCATCGGCACTAATTGAAACACTATTAACCTTTTCTTTGTGGGCTAAAAACTGGATGAGTCGCGATTTTTCTGGCGACAATGACATTACTGATCCATCGACTAAACCAACGAGTGTTTGCCCTGTATTGGCGATGGCGACACTTTGGGCATAAGAGGGTAATGACCACCATCCCACTGAAGACCCATCGGTTAAGCGCCATATGGCTAAAGAATGGCTACTAATTGTTGCGGCATAAAGGTTATTAGCAGATATTGCAGTGTCAATAACATTACTGGTATTTTGTTGCTGCCCTTGGTACCACTGATAAGACAGGCTTGAATGGCTGAGGTCCCATACTTGTACTCCGTTATGGGCTGTGCTTACTAAGGCGATGGTGGCATCGTTTGACAAGCTTGCACTGTAACTGGCATCGGTCGTGATAACGTGTACTTGAGTTGGGCTAGGTTGGCATGCAGATAGCAGACCTGTTAGGACGAGTGTTGAACAAAAAAGCAGCATTGAAACGCGTGTCATGAACTTGCTCCTTGAATTATTGTCCTAAACCTTGTCATATAAGGTTTACCCAATGGTATAACCGTTTTAACTAGTATAAAGTGGCAAACGAACATGACCACTTAAACATCTCATTGATTGAATGTATTAAGGTTATTGTAACCACTAAAGGATGCTGAGGAAGCTTTAATGAAATCTATTTACAAATTATCGTTAGTTGCATTAGCCGTTGTTGGCCTTACTGCGTGTAATGAAGCACAAGACGTTGCTCAAAAGAAAGTTGAATTAACAACTGACGTTCAAAAAGAAGCATATAGTGTTGGTGGTTCAATTGGTAAGTACATGTCTGGCCACATTAAAGAACAAGAAGAATTAGGTTTTACTGTTGACCGTAATATGGTGATTAAAGGCTTTAGCGATGGCTTAGGCGAAGAAATGCTGTTAACAGAAGAAGAAATGCAGACTGTATTGCAAAATCTAGATAAAAAGTTAAATGACAAACGTTTAGAGCAAGCTGAAGCTTTAGCGGCTAAATCGATTGCTGAAGGCAAAAAATTCTTAGAAGAAAACAAAGCTAAAGAAGGCGTAACGACTACTGAGTCTGGTTTACAGTATGAAGTATTAGAGCCAGGTACCGGTGAGAAACCAGCAGCTGAAGATACTGTAGAAGTACATTATCGTGGCACGTTAATTGACGGTACTGAGTTTGATAGCTCTTATGCTCGTGGTGAAACGGCTAAGTTCCCATTAAACCGCGTTATTCCTGGTTGGACTGAAGGCGTGCAGTTAATGCCTGTAGGCGCTAAGTACAAGTTTGTTATCCCATCAGAACTTGCTTACGGTGAACGCGACACGGGTACTATTCCTGCTAATTCAACACTTGTTTTTGAAGTTGAATTGGTTTCAGTAGAAAAAGCACCGGCACCTGCTGCAGATGCTAAGTAATATCATCTATAGTTCAGTCGCTCAGTGATTGACATTTTGATAGTAAAAAGGACGCTTCGGCGTCCTTTTTGTTTACATTGAGGTTGGCTTGAAGGTGTTAATCTTAGATCTAAATAATTGCGTCATTCAGTCTGCCAATGTTGCGCTATGTTAGGCGTATCAAATGTCGTAATACTGATGCAACGACGCCAATAATAGCGCTGATATAACAGAGACGCTTAATTTAATGATTGCCTAAACTCACGAACAAATGCCAGATTACCGTTAAATTATCGTCAGGTTATAGCCATTTTAAGCGGTAAAATAGGTACATTTGTAAGGCAATGAGTGCAAATAATCCGCCACAGAATGCTGCAAAAGCCCAGTTTGATTCCGCACCAGGAATGCCACCAATATTGACGCCTAATAAACCGGTTAAAAATCCTAATGGCAGAAATACGGCCGAAATTAAAGATAAAAAATACAGTCTTTGATTCACTTGCTCGGATTGTTGCGATTGTAGTTCTTCTTGGGTGACGCTGGCGCGGTCGCGTATAGCATCCAGATCCTCAATCACTCGAATCAGCGTTTCATGTATTTCACGAAGACGGACTTTGTCATTATGGTCAAATAATTCGCTGGTTTCTTGCAGCATTCGAGAAAATGCTTCTCGTTGTGGTGCAAGGTAGCGACGCAACACTACGGTCTGTCTGCGCAATTCAGCAATGTCGGTGCGCAAGCTCTTGTTCACTTGAGTCACAACACGTTCTTCTAGTTCATCGAGCTGTTCTTCAAGCTTGCCAATAAACTCTACTTTGCGTTGCGTTAGGCGTTCGCAAATGGCCATGATAAACGCCGCGCTATCAATTGGGCCCTTACCTTGGACGATTGCATCGGCAACATCAATCACGGATTGCAGCTGGCGCTCGCAAGTTGAAATGATTTTGGATTCTTCAGCGTATATCCGCACAGCAACCATGTCTTCAGGATCTGAGTTAGGATTTAAATTAACCCCACGCAGCGCCAGTAAGATACCTTTGTCTGAGCTTAATACTCGCGGGCGAGTATCAGTAGCCAAGAGAGTATCCCTCTCAACTCTATCTAAGCCAGAGTTGAGGATCCATTTACGCGCTTTAGGTTCGCGGTAACGCAGATGTAGCCATAACAGACCATCAGCAGGTTGCCATTGTGCTATTTGTTCCTCAGTCAATGATTGGCCTGCATTGGGCCCCGTTAGCAACAAACTGTATATAAAACCATTATTCATTATAAGAGAGTCCATGTGATCACTATTGTCATAATTTACGCTACTTTTTAATCTTGCCCAAGTTTAAAGCAATCTTATAAAATGAAATCCTTTAGTTATCGTATATTTAACCATCAAACACATTATTCGGTCTGCTAACTAGCAGCGGAGTCGCCGATCATCGGTTAAAATAGAAAAAATACTAACAAAAAAGAGTTCTAGTATGGAATATCAATTTCGTCGTAACCGCCTAGAAGGCACGGTATTTGCTGAATTTAGTATGGATCATGAAGTGTTAGGCAGATGGTTTGCAGAAGAGCTTGGTGACGACAAGAGCAAAGCGATTCATATTCTAACGCAGATAGCATTAATCAAATCTGGGACCCTAAACCACATGCGAGATGTCGGTGGAGAATTAACCATCGATATTGACTCTGAGCAAGTGAGAGTGTTTGCCAGTGTGATTGATTTTGAGGAAGAGCACTTATTAGAAGACTCTATGAGCCTGTACAATGCGGAATCTGAATCTTATTGTGGTCTTGAAGATTTTGAGTCAGTACTGGAGAGTTGGTTAGCATTTATTAACGATAAATAATCATGTCTTAATTCTCGTTGATGTTAACTAACAACAAAACCAGGTTTAAATGGCTTTGTTGTTAATTGTTAATGGTGATTTAAACTTTGATAGTGGGCTAATTATTAAGGTAGCGAACGGCCATTTCTGTCCGTGATTTTGCATTGGCTTTACGCAGTAAATTTTTAACGTGTACTTTGACCGTGCCCTCGCTGATGTGTAAATCCTCAGCGATCATTCGGTTACTTTTACCTTCTGCCAGTTGTTGCAATATTTGTAATTCGCGAGGGGTCAAGGTTTCTACCCAGCTGTTGTCGTCAATAGCGCTCTCTAATTCATAAAGATAAGCTTCTACTTCATTACTGATTACCCGATGGCCTAGCATGGCGTTTTTGAGTTGCTCTAACAATAAATCAGGCTCAGTGTCTTTGAGTAAATAACCATCGGCACCAGCGCGTAGCAGTCGAGTGACATCTTGTTTAGCATCAGAAACCGTTAAAATAACAATTCTTGCTGTCACTCCCTCTTGACGCATCGCATTAAGAGTATCAAGGCCAGACATGCCTTTCATGTTCAAATCGAGCAAAATAATATCGGGTTCATTTTCGGCCACAGCGGTCAGTGCTTCTAGTCCCGTGCCGGTTTCACCAAAAAGGCTGAAGTCACTGTCTGAGGTGATTAATTGGCAAATACCACGACGTAATAACGGATGGTCGTCGACAACAAGTACAGAATACGGCTTACCCATTTAAAGGCTCCTGTTGAGGTGGAAAGCTCAGCGTAACAGTAGTGCCACCAAGCTGGTTACTATTGAACGATACGATCCCATTCAGTTTGTTGGCGCGTTCATGCATGATACCAATACCAAAGTGTTGATCTCGTTCTACTAAATGTGTCACACCGATGCCATCATCACAAATTGAGATAGTAATCATGCCCTTGTCGGTTAACTGACAATCTATCACTATATGCTCAGGGGTAGCGTGTTTTATTGCATTTAATGTCGCTTCACGAATTAATTGCAAGATATGAATGTGCTGTTTTGCTTCAAGTAAGTGCGCTGATAGTTTGTAATTCAATTGGATATCAATTTGGCTTTGATGGCGTAACTGATCCAACATTACGTCGATAGCTTGCGGTAAATTAGGTTCTTTAATGGTTAACCTAAAGGTCGATAACAGTTCACGTAATTGAACATAAGCCGTACTGACACCTTCGTTTATCTCCATCAATTGGGCTTCTACTTCTGGGCTTCTACATGAGTCATTGAGGCTTTTGCGTAATAAACTGACTTGGATTTTTAAAAAAGATAATAATTGTCCAATTGAATCGTGTAGCTCTCGGGCAATCACAGCACGCTCTTCGAGTAGCGCTAATTGTTGGCGTTGTTCAGATGCATTATGGATAGTAATAGATCGCGTTAACATCATGGCGAAGTTTTCAAACAGTAATCGGTTAACTGGTCGATGAGATATCACATCCAAATAGCCCAATTGAGTCTTTTCTATTAATAATGGAAAGTGTAACGATTCAATCGGTAATTCATCTGGCCAGCCCCCTTCAGCTTTAATGATGTCTTTGGAGCCGTCATCATGTTCAATAACTAAGCGTAAATAGGATAAACTTTCATAATATTTCAATTGATTGATTGCTGATTGTAAGGCTTTATAGTCGAGTTTATTGGCATGTAACATGACAAGGTTGTCGTATAGAAACTTTAACTCGTTATTTGTGCGGGTCAATGCCAAGGTTTTTTCGTTGACTTGGTTTTCTAAATCTTCATATAAGCTGGCTAATTCAGCGGCAGTTTTTTGCAATGCATTACCTAAGGCGGTGAGTTCAATATAGTCCGTTTTAGGCATTTTAACTTTGAAGTTTCCTTTAGAGATTGTTGTGGAACTTTCTATCAATAATTGCAATGGCTTAACGACGCGCTTACGGGTAAATGCCACCGCAAAAAAAGCAATAATCAGTAAAATAGATAAACCAATAATTTGCCCAATAACCAGTAACTTTAATTTAAAGGCGGCGAACTGTTCCATATTCAGCACTAAGGTATCAATGGTGTTAACAAAGTCGGTTAACGAAGCGGAGTATAGGCGGATGTTTCCTTCCTCAATATAGACTTTCATTACTTGCCACTTATGAATAACCAATACGTATTGGTCACGCATTTCTTTTGGGCTATACCATGCAAGGGAGCGTTTAAGCGCTTCAGAATTGAGTGTTGTTTCGAAATCAGCAATTTTTTCATCGATATTATGGCTGCCAATATTGGCGTCAAGCAATAGTCGGTAGCTTTGCATTCGTAGCGAGCCTGAGGCGTTTATTCCTCTGGCGTCTCCCAAGCTAAAAGTTAAACTGACGATGGAAAACACCGCTAAGCTTGATGACAATAAAATCACCACGAGCATTAAACTTAAAATGGTGGAGGTAAGGCTGCCACGAGTAAACATAAAGTCCTGCTGTCGATAACGGTAAGGGATTAAAAATAAGCAAAAGCCCAGTTTTATACCAGGTTCAATAGTGTGTTCTACATTAGGTGTCGCTTGAAAACATTAACAAGTTTGCAAAAGTGTGAAACACATCCTGTCTACATATTGATCTGGCGCAAACTTTAGTCTCTATACCCCATAAGAGGTATATTTAAAGCCGTTTTAAATAGCTAACTTTGTCTCTAGAGATGTCGTGATTATTAAATTAAATATAATGTAACACGGAGATGAAGGGTGATGAAGATGAACGCAAAATCAATTGCACTGAGTGCAGTGATTGCAGCCAGTTTTTTAGCCGCTGGCGCAATGGCTAGTGAGAAAACCGAACCTCGTAATGAAGTTTATAAGGATAAATTCTCAAAACAGTACGACAGTTGGCATGCTACTGATGAAAGCAAAGAAGTTGTCGATATGTTAGAAAAAGTACCTAGCCTAGTCGTGTTGTGGGCGGGTTACGGTTTTGCTAAAGATTACAATGCACCTCGTGGTCATATGTATGCAGTAACTGACGTAACGAATACATTGCGTACTGGTGCGCCCAAAAATGCTGAAGACGGTCCAATGCCAATGGCCTGCTGGAGCTGTAAAAGCCCTGACGTACCACGGGTGATTGAAGAGCAAGGTGAAGATGGCTATTTCAGTGGTAAATGGGCTAAAGGTGGCCCAGAAATTGTCAATGTGCTCGGTTGTGCTGACTGTCATGAAAAAGGATCTTCAAAGTTACGCATGTCACGTCCGTTTGCAGCACGTGCTATGGCAACATTAAATACGCCATTTGATAAAGCTTCTCGTAAAGACAAGCAATCAATGGTGTGTGCTCAATGTCACGTTGAGTACTATTTCGAGAAAACAGCAGAACGTCCTGGTTTTGTTAAATTCCCTTGGGATATGGGTACCACAGTTGAGCAAATGGAAGTGTATTACGACAACATGGAGTTCTCTGATTGGACTCATGCCGTGTCTAAAACGCCAATGTTAAAAGCGCAACATCCTGGTTATGAAACTTGGAAAATGGGCGTTCACGGTCAAAATAACGTGAGTTGTGTTGATTGTCATATGCCTAAAGTGACTAATGACAAAGGCCGCAAATTTACAGATCATAAAGTGGGTAACCCATTTGATCGCTTTGAAGAAACATGTGCCACTTGTCACAGTCAAAGCAAAGAGTTTATGGTCAATTTAGTGAATGAGAGCAAACAGAAAGCACAAGACTTAAAGGCACGTGTTGAAACTCAATTAGTTAAAGCTCACTTTGAAGCTAAAGCGGCGTGGGATGCTGGTGCAACTGAAGTTGAAATGAAGCCAATCCTAATGGATATTCGTCATTCACAGTGGCGTTGGGATTATGCGACAGCATCTCATGGTGCATCATCTCATGCTCCTGCTGAAGTATTACGTATTTTAGGTACTTCATTGGATAAAGCTGCTGATGCTCGAGTTAAATTGGCTCAGTTATTAGGTGCTAAAGGAGTTAAACAACCAATTGCATATCCTGATACGTCAACTAAAGCTAAAGCGCAAGCAGCATTAGGCATGGACATGAAAACCATGAATGCTGAAAAAGCTGAATTCAAGAAAACACTTGTTCCTAAGTGGAAAGAAGAAGCTAAAAAGCGTGAGGCGACTTATAAATAACTGGTGTTGAACCTTAACGCTTTATGGTGTTATTAATCCTTAAATCATAAAAATAGCCCTCATTAGAGGGCTATTTTTTTATGTTCGCTCTAAAAACCTCTGGCTTAAGCCGTTGTTACTCGACGTGATAAAAGCCAGCTCAATAATTGCACTAAAATGATGCGTTGATGTTTGAGATGCACTTGAATGGTGCTTTTATGTTAACAAATAAAATGAAAAATAAAATAAAATTCATACAGAACAGTGGTTTGAAAATGTGGCCTAATGATTGAATTAACTATTCAACAAATAAATAACAATTACATTTTTTCACACTTTTGGAGGTCGAGATGAAACTCGTCAGCGCTATCATCAAGCCATTTAAGTTGGATGATGTCCGTGAAGCCATTGCAGGCATGGGCATTGAAGGTATGACTGTTACTGAGGTAAAAGGCTTCGGACGTCAAAAAGGCCACACTGAGCTTTATCGTGGGGCAGAGTATCAAGTGGATTTTTTACCTAAAGTAAAATTAGAAATTGCGACCAAAGATGAAAACTTGGACATGCTTATTGAAGCGATTACCAGTGCTGCCCATACCGGCAAGATTGGTGATGGTAAAATATTTGTTACTGATTTAGAACAAGCGATCCGTATCCGTACGGGTGAACTTGATAACGAAGCATTATAGGAGACTGTTATGGAAGAGTTAACTCAATTAGGCCTAACGGTTACTGAATTACGTTTCGCACTAGATACATTTTATTTCCTTATCTCTGGCGCATTTGTGATGTGGATGGCCGCGGGTTTTGCCATGTTAGAAGCTGGCCTAGTCCGTTCAAAAAATACCACTGAAATTTTAACTAAAAACGTATGTTTATATGCAATCGCCTGTGTCATGTTTTTATTGGTTGGCTATAACATTATGTATGTAGACAATGTCGAAGGTGGCTTTATTCCTTCTTTTGGCACATTAATTGGTTCGCAAGCTGAAGGTGCAGACCATGCATTAGAGTCAGACTTTTTCTTCCAAGTGGTGTTTGTTGCTACTGCAATGTCGATTGTGTCTGGTGCCGTTGCTGAACGGATGAAATTGTGGTCTTTCTTAGTCTTCTCTATCGTAATGACAGCTGTAATTTATCCTGTCGAAGGCTACTGGACGTGGGGCGGTGGATTCCTCTCTGAAGCGGGTTTTGTCGACTTTGCTGGTAGTGGTATTGTTCACATGGCCGGTGCGGCAGCAGCGATATCTGGTGTACTGCTTCTTGGTGCTCGTAAAGGTAAATACGGTGAAAATGGTCAAGTTCATCCAATTCCAGGATCTAACTTACCAATGGCAACCTTAGGTATGTTCATTTTATGGATGGGTTGGTTTGGCTTTAACGGTGGTTCACAACTGTTAGTTTCAGATGCTGAAAATGCCAGTGCAGTCGCTAAAATATTCGTAAATACTAACTCTGCCGCTGCTTTTGGTGCTATCTCAGCATTGATTGTGTGTAAAGTTGTCTGGGGCAAAGCTGACTTAACCATGATATTAAACGGTGCGTTAGCAGGATTAGTGGCGATTACTGCTGACCCGCTATCACCTTCACTGTTAATGGCTGGTGTGATTGGCTTAGTGGCGGGCGCTGTTGTTATCTTCTCGGTTATCGCATTTGACCGAATTAAAATTGATGACCCAGTTGGCGCGATTTCGGTTCACGGTGTTGCTGGTTTCCTTGGGGTGATGTTAGTTCCATTATCAAATGCTGATGCTAGTTTTGGTAGCCAGTTATATGGTGCCGCCGTTATCTTTATTTGGGTCTTTAGCGCATCGTTACTTGTATGGTTTATATTAAAAATGACCATGGGTATTCGAGTAACAGAAGAAGAAGAGTACAACGGTATGGATGCTTCTGACTGTGGTGTTGATGCTTATCCTGAGTTTGTGAGTGTCAAAAGCGCTGGTTAAGTTAATTCTTTAATCTAAGTAAGATAAAAAAACAGAACCTTTAGGTTCTGTTTTTTTATGCATCCAATAAAATTCTTAACGCCGCTGTTGGGGAAAGCGAGTCAATGTGCTAGCGTGATATATCGGTATTTGGATGATAAAAACAGTGATGAGGTAACTATGATGCGAGCAGGGGTAAACTTATTGATCGCGGCGATACTTTTTAGCTTGTTGTTTGGTGTCATGAGCCATGCTGGCACTGTTGTGGTGCGTCAATCATCTACGCCTTTTGATGCTTTTGCTGTTCGCGACCAATTGTTACAACAGCACCAATGGCAAGAGCTGTTACGGCAGCAACAGCAGGTTACTATCTTACAATCGTTACCGATTGGATGCTTGGCGATAGCGTCACCGTTTAATTATTTTAGCTGTGGCCAACAATTTTATCGTCCCTATGACTATCAAGACACACAAGTGTTTATCCAAATTTATCCTCCTTTGAATGAGATCCCTGCTCAATAGCGAATGCCTTGGTATCAAACCTTATCTCAGTAGCTTTGGCTGAATAGGCAACTATTGACTATGCTTTTAGATAGCGTATTTCTATCTGAGGGCTGAATTATGTTCACTCGTCACTCAAAAAAGACAGCGGTTGATGCCTGTTACTATCATGACTATTTATTATTCAAATGGATTAAACTTCTACTCGTTACCTTACTTTTCGGTATGAGTGCTTGTCAGTCAACGCCATCTCCAAATCAAGCATTCAAGATTGCGAACTTATTTCATGATGAGCTATTTACGCCAATAGACACTGTGGAGGTTGATGATATTTATCGTTTACCTGAGCCATTTGTGGCTCAATTTAGGCGACAGTTTCAAGCGGATAATATGCTTCGTAGCCAGAGTATTATCGCCAATGAATGGTTAGCTCAGTATATTGGTGCTCAAGATGGTGGTTTTGAATACCGCGATAATGTTACTCATACCGCAAGTGAAACAGCGCTTAATCGCCAAGGTAATTGTATGTCTCTGGTGGTGTTATCGGCAGCTTTAGCTGATGTGTTAAATGTGCCTGTTGAGTTTTATGATATTGATATTGAACCCGTTTGGGATAGGCGTGGCGGTTTTTATTTAGTCAACGGTCACGTCAATTTGAGCCTGTTACCAGTGAAGGATTCTCATACTGTGTTATTTAGGGGGACTGATATTTTGGTGGATTTCTTACCTGAACGTTCAGTTCGTGCTTACCATAAAAAAACAGTCAATAAGCGTCAATTAACCGCGATGTTTTATAACAATATAGCCGCGGAGGCATTGGTTGATGCTGATTATGATACCGCTTATTCACTGGTTAAAAAAAGTATTTTGTTAGACCCGCAGTATGTAGCGGCAATCAATACGATAGCGGTTATTTATCGTCATAAAGGTTATGAAGCTGAGGCTGAATATGCATATCGGTTAGCGCTACAAGTTGACTCTCAAGATCTAACGACATTGTATAATTTAGCCTTAATTTTAGGGGAGCAAGGACGTCTACAAGAGTGGGCCGAGATACATAAGGTCCTTGAGTTAGCGAGAATTAATAATCCATTTTATTACTATGATATGGCTCAACAAGCGTATTTTGATAAGCAATATCAAGATGCACTGGTGTGGTATAAACGAGCTGTTGAAAAAGCGGATTATCGGCATGAATTTTATTTTGGCTTATCTCGAGCGTATTGGGCAACAGGTGAGGCAGGGCTTGCTGAGAAAAACCTTAAGCGTGCAATGGCCTTGAGCGATACCCTTCATAAACAAGGCTACCAAATGAAGTTGCAAGCAATGATGCAACACTAATTATTGCTAAGGTGTTTTAGTCTGTGGTTGATAATAGTTCTTTTCTGCAAGCTCGAGTATGTCTTGATAACGATTTGATTGTTTGAGTGAAGTAATTGCGCTATCAATTTCCTCAGCCGTTATTTTATCATGACAGGCAATTTTTCGTTGGGCAGGTTCAAACAGTGAGACTTCTGTTACTGCAACACTCGTATCGAGTTTTGATGCGAGTAAATAGCGATAATATTCAAATATCCGCCTTTCTAGAACGATGACTTGTACATAACCATTAAACAGCATCACAACTTGGCTTTTTTGATTGGTAATCTCACTAAAATGAGGATTACCGTTGGCAATATCTTTAAATTTATTACCTAAATATTGTTTTGAATTTTGAAAGCCTAAAACGGACAAGGTATTGAGATCACTTATTTTTTCTATATTAAGATTGTTTTTTGATAAGTAGAATGCGCTATTTTTATATTCAATCAAGCTTTGGGTATAAAATAAACCTGCAACATTGTCTGGCGTATTAATCATGCAGTCGATTTTATGGGTTCTCACTAAGCGTTGCGCACGTAAATTTGGTGCATGAACAATTTCTTTAATAGCAATATTTTTACTGTCGAGGGCGGCTTTTAATAGATCATATTGCACACCAATCTCTTCATCAGCGAAGAAATACGGAGCAATACTATCACTGGTTGAAAAACTAATGCTGTCGATCATTAGCGGCGATTGTTCATTCTTGCTCAGCGCGTTAAATTTATCTGATAGGGGTACATTTTCTATTGAGGATAATAAAGTGGCAGATAAGGGTCTACAAAAGCCTAATAATAAGTTAAATAAACAGATAGAAAAAACGATATTGCTTTTCAATGGTTAGTCTCCTCAGGAGATACTGCTTAGTGTTAAATAGATCATCATCCTTGTGTTGATTCATGGTAATAACCAAAGTAAAGCACATTAACATCATGAGTACACTTTGATTATAAGACAAGTTATCTTTAGCGTCATTGAATATAAAAAAATCATCAAATAGCCTTACTTAATACTCCGTTTATACCAAGGTCCTGTCGGATCATCAGTCATTGTTTTAGCGTATTGCTAACGAATCAATTTTTATTGTCTCTTTTATCGGCCCAGATGAGTAATACTTGATTGATTTGTCGATAAATACTGGTTAAATTGAAGATTCTTATTCATTTTCTCGATGGTTTTTTATCATTTCTTAATGGATTGTATCAGCTGATTTAGCCTTATATTAAATCAGATAAATTATATGTTTTGCCGGAGTTGTAACCACTATGCATTATCAAAATGACGATATTCGTATCGATGAAATAAAAGAATTGCTACCTCCAATTGCGATTCTAGAGCGATTTCCGGCAACCGAACATGCATCAACAACCGTTTTCAATGCACGTAACAGTATTCATAATATTTTAGCGCGTAAAGATGATCGCATCTTAGTGGTGATTGGCCCTTGTTCAATCCATGATCCTGTTGCCGCGTTAGAGTATGGTCAACGTTTGGTTAAGTTACGTCAGCAGTATAAAGATCAGCTTGAAATTGTTATGCGAGTGTACTTTGAAAAGCCGAGAACAACGGTTGGTTGGAAGGGGTTAATCAATGATCCTTATATGGATAACAGTTTTCAATTAAATGATGGCTTACGCACTGCTCGTAAACTATTAGTTGATTTGAACGATGCTGGTATCCCAACCGCGGGTGAGTTTTTAGATATGATAACACCTCAATATGTTGCCGATATGATGTGTTGGGGCGCTATTGGGGCACGCACGACTGAGTCGCAAGTTCACAGAGAGCTATCATCAGGTCTTTCTTGCCCAGTCGGATTTAAAAATGGTACCGACGGTACCATTAAGGTGGCCATTGATGCGATTGGGGCTGCTAATGCTCCACATCATTTCTTATCGGTGACTAAGTTTGGTCATTCGGCTATTGTCTCCACTAAAGGTAATCCTGATTGCCATATTATTTTACGCGGTGGACGCACTCCCAATTATAGCGCTGAACATGTAGTTGATATTGCTCAGCAGCTGACTAAATCAGAATTGCTTGATAACATTATGATCGATTTTAGCCACGCCAATAGCAGTAAAGATTATAAAAAGCAGATGATGGTTGCTGAAGATGTGGCAGGGCAAATATCTCAAGGAAATTATGCTATTTTTGGTGTAATGGTCGAAAGCCATTTAGTTGAAGGGCGTCAAGATTTAATTGAAGGCAGTGCTCTGTGTTACGGGCAAAGCATTACTGACGCTTGTATAGGATGGGATGACACTGAGACGCTGCTAGCGACATTAAATCAAAGTGTCCTGAACCGTCGACAAGCATAAAGTGGGTGTAAACTGACGTAAAAATAAGGCGCTAAATGCGCCTTATTTTTTTATACCTTGTACTAAGTATTCATTGGCCTTAGCTAAACTGCCAAAAGCCGATATGAGATTATCACGGCCTTTTTCTTGCAACTCAGGGTTACCTGATTCAATCATCATCCATACCCATGTTTGTATTAGTTGTAATGGTGGGTACTGAATTTTTGAATTCTCCAACATAAAGTATCCTTTAAACTCGTAAATCGTTGTTTGTTTACTATCAAACAAGCATTTTTATGTAACCAAAGAATAACAAATTCTGCTTACAGAAATAACTCAATTTAGATTAAAAAAGCTTAAAAGGGCTAAAAAAGTTTGAAATATAGTATTTATGACTAATGCGGATCCTATAAATATACTACTAAAGTGCTACCTACGTACTACTTACATGCGATTACCCCCCCCTTTTATGATCCTGGTGAGTTTGCCGTTATTACATCGTAATGTGAGCAATGTCTGATAAGAAAATGGCATATAATAAGACAATCAATATTAGATCATCGTAAACTGCCTAGCAGCGGTAAATAACTGGAGCATAAATGAGACCTTCTGCGTATTTTGAAGGCCCGGTAGGGAAGTTAAATTGGCATGTTTTACGCCTGTTATGGCCATATTTACTAGAATTTAAAGCGCGCGTGATTTTGGCTATGATTTGTTTAGTGGTTGCTAAGCTCGCCAGTGTTGCATTGCCATTTCTTTTGAAAGAATTAGTCGATACCTTAGATAAACAATCTCCGGCCCAGCTTATTGCAGTCCCGGTTGGCTTGGTATTAGCTTATGGCGCGGTTCGTTTACTCAATGTCATTATTGGTGAGGTTCGTGACACCTTATTTGGCCGAGTCACCGAACGTGCTATCCGTCGTCTTGGGCGGGCGGTATTTGAACATTTGCATCGACTCGATCTTGATTTTCACTTAGATCGTCGCACCGGTGGCTTATCCCGCGACATTGAACGTGGCACCAGTGGTGTCAATTTTTTAATGCGTTTTATGGTATTTAATATCGTACCAACCCTGCTTGAGATTATGCTTGTTATTGGGGTCTTCTTTTATAATTATGGCATCAGTTTTGCGCTGATAACCTTAGTTTCTGTTGTAGCTTATATTGGTTATTCTATCGTAGCGACTGAGTGGCGCACCGGTTATGTGCGTGATGCTGCCCGAGCTGACTCGCTGGCCAATACTCGTTCAGTGGATAGCTTGTTAAATTATGAAACCGTAAAATATTTTAATAACGAAGAATTTGAGTCACAACGATATGACTCTGCACTTGAGCAATGGGAAGTGGCAAAACGAAAAAATCGTTTATCATTGTTTGCCCTAAACGGTGGTCAAGCGTTAATTATCGCTGTGGCTATGACAGCTATGATGGCATTAGCGGCTTATGAAGTAAGCCAGGGCTCAATGACTATAGGTGACTTTGTGTTAATTAATGCATTTATGATGCAGTTGTTTATTCCGTTAAATTTCTTAGGGTTTGTGTATCGTGAGATCCGCGGTGCATTAGCCAATATTGAGCGTATGTTTGATATTTTAGACAAACAACCACAAGTATTAGATTCGGATGATGCTATTGAGATTAGCCCAACGATTGGGACGATAAAGTTTACCGATGTGAGTTTTCAATACGACCAACGCCCTATTTTGAACAGTGTTAGCTTCGAGGTGCCAGCAGGGAAAAAAATTGCTGTAGTCGGTGACAGTGGCGCGGGTAAATCAACTATTATTAAATTGCTATTCCGCTTTTATGATGTTGCTAGTGGTGCAATCACTATTGATGGCATTGATGTGCGTCACTTTAGCCAGCAAGCTTTGCGAAGAGCTATTGCTGTTGTCCCGCAAGATACTGTGTTATTCAATGATTCTATTTACGAAAATATTCGCTATGGTCGTGCCGATGCGACTCATGATGAGATTGTCGCTGCAGTTAAGCTAGCGCATTTGAGTGACTTTATTGAATCATTACCAGATAAAGGCAATACCAAAGTGGGGGAGAGAGGTTTAAAGCTCTCAGGTGGAGAAAAACAACGAGTTGCTATTGCTCGAGCTGTGTTGAAGGGCTCGCCCATCCTAGTGTTTGATGAAGCAACATCGTCTCTCGACTCACGATCTGAGCAAGCGATTCTCAGCGCGCTCAGAGATGCTGCTAAAGGACACACAAGTTTAGTGGTGGCCCATCGTTTATCGACCATTATTGATGCCGATCAAATAGTGGTATTGAGTAAAGGTAAGATTGTTGAGCATGGTACTCATGTCAGTTTGTTAGCTAAACAAGGTCTTTATGCGCGACTTTGGCATATTCAACATGAACAACAAAATCTGCCGCATGCCTAGTGGACGTTGCTATGTTGCTAGGTGATATAAAGGAATAAAATACCGAAGTTACTGTTTTTCATTTATGCTTTATTGACTATGAGTAAGGCTTATACAGCATTTAAGTTTTACATAAATGGCCGCTATTTATAACGCTAAACGTTATAATTGAATACTTAAGCAGCAAAGAATAGCGCGTAAACTGACTTGTTAGATCTATCGTGACTGAAATTTTTGACGGCAGTGATCAACGCAGTTAATCTATAGTCCGACTTATGGTGTATTATCCCCAGATAGCTATACTTTTCAATCAATTGGATTTTATTAAAGGTGCGAATTCGTGTATGGAGGTGACTTGTGCATAATATTGCGTTAATTGCGGCGCTAGAAGGCACCCGACATCAAGTGACAACTGATTGGTTTGCTATTATGGCAATGCTAAAAGGGCGTAACATGTCTGATGATGCGATTAAAATAGTCTACAACGATTTGTGTGCCGGTTTAAGAGTGACGACTCGTGGAGTGACTCTCGCGAAGGCAATGGACAGCGACTTGGATAAGAGCAATATATCAATCTAGCCATCCCACAATACAATTCCCATGTACTTTGGGATTAATCGAGTGTAATAAAAGCATATTCTAGTAGCGGCTGTTATCACAAGCTGAAGTATTGGCTTTGGCTTAAGTGTATTTCATTTAATGCTCAAAGAGGATTAATCGCTAAATGAGATTTTCTGGATAATGTAAGTACAAGAGGATTGGCTGAAACAATGGTTTAGTAGAGAGTATAACGATGACTGGCTTATTTTTTTTGCCAATTAATACACACCATTTTTATCAATGCTGCAGGAGACGGATCGAGAGTTAAGCATTTAATTTTTCCTTGCTCAAAACACACTAGCTCGCCTTCGATTTCTGTCATTCGATTACAGTTTTTACAGCTTAAACTTAAGCTTTTGACATTTAGATCAACATTAAGATCTACTGCATTCTTTTTGATATTCAACATGAAATCCTTCTGTTTGATTTCGCTTTAAAATCACACTAAGACCGCTTACTGTGACAAACATCAAATTTTATTATACACCCTTTAATCATATTCGGCAAAGTAATCGCGCGTAGCGAACCCCAGTCGTTTACTGGGGTTGATGCGCTTCTCTACTGCATATGACGGTAATGATTATCAAGGGTGACTGCAACTCCAGACGATTGCACTATTCGAGCGTGATGACGGGTTAAATACCTTGGGTCCGTTACGCCACAAGAGTGGGCAATCATGGTTAAATCATAATGTAAGAAATGATTGTAGTTTGCCACTCGCACAGATTTATCTTTAGGATCTAAGCCTTTTTGCAGACGGATATTATGGGTTGTGATACCCGTTGGGCAGGTGTCTCTGTTGCACTGTAGTGATTGAATACAACCCAAGGCAAACATATTGCCGCGAGCTGAAGCAATAAAGTCTGCGCCAGTGGCCAATGCCCAAGCTACATAAGATGGCATAATCATTTTACCCGTTGCGATGACTTTAATGCGTTGCTTAAAGCCGCGTTGATTCAATAAATCAACCAGAGACGGCAAGCTTTGTCTTAGTGGTAACCCAACGTTGTCCATCAATGCCTGTGGCGCTGCACCAGTGCCGCCATCTGAGCTGTCCAAAGTAAAAAAATCTGGGGCATATTCTATCCCACGTTGCTCAATTTCATCCAAAAACTCTGTTACCCAAGACATATCGCCTAATACAGCCTTAATGCCAGTTGGTTTACCGGTAATGTCTCTTACTTGATTTATCATATCGACAAGGTCAGCAACATTATGTAATTCAATATGGCCATTAGGGCTAATTGAGTCGTGTCCTGCTGGAATACCGCGAATGGCTGCAATTTCTTTGGTCACTTTTACTGCAGGTAAAATCCCTCCTTTCCCTGGCTTAGCGCCCTGGCTCAACTTAATTTCAAACATTTTAACTTCAGGGTGGGCTGCTATATCGCTGAGTTTTTGAGGATCTAAATGGCCTTGTTCGTCTCGGACACCGTATTTGGCTGTCCCGATTTGAAACACTAAGTCACAATGACCTTTAAGATGATACGGGCTTAATCCTCCCTCACCAGTATTGAGCCAGCAACCTGCTTTCGCTGCACCATGAGATAGCGCAGTAATCGCTGGTCGAGATAATGCACCAAAGCTCATTGCTGAAATATGGCAAATTTTACTGGTTGTGTAAGGATGGGTGCAATCTGGACCAATGGTTACGTCTATTGTCTTGTGAGAGTCATGATCGCTGACTGGAAAGGCTGAGTTCATGAACATCACTGAACCGGGTTTATCTAGAACTTGTGTTGATCCAAATGCAATTGTACGGTCAACATTTTTTGCTGCGCGATATACCCAATTGCGCTCGGCACGGTTAAATGGCAGTTCTTCACGATCTTGAGAAAAAAAGTATTGTCTAAAAAACTCACCCTGTTTTTCAAATATATATCGAAAGCGACCGATAACAGGGTAATTATGGCGTATGGCTTGTTTTGTTTGCCATTTATCAGCAATAAACATGTAAATGACCGCAATCAGTAATAGCCAAAATAACACTAAGAAAAGACCAGAGAAGATATCCATTCCCCACATAAACCAATGTTGTTGCGGCATATTATTGTCCTTAAATTGAATCTAGTACTGTGTGTTTATTCGCGGTAATTTAGTCGCAGTAATGATAGTAATTGAGTCTGGTTAATTAACCATATTAGCAATGCCAAATATAATCTCACTATATCGTTTATTTTTTCTGCTTGCTATCTAACTGCTTTGTTTTAAAACGAAGAAGCATTTATGTTCATTATTGCAGTGAATTAAATCGTATATTTATTTCATTATGACTTCAGGTATGCATTTTTTGGTCGATAATTAAGCTATCCGTTACTTTAAATAAGACACTATTATGGACATTAAAAGCGCAGCGCCCTCAAATGTGAAGGGACGAGAAAACAACAATACTCCAACCAGTGAAGCGAATGCTTCAACTCAAAATAAAGCTAATAATACAAGTTCAGCGGTAAATTCATCAGCTAAAGTATCAGTGAGTCAACTGAGTCGTCAAATGATGAACAACAGTATTCTTGCCGCACAGGAAGAAGTGAGTATTTCTGCGGGTGACAAGTCTATGGCGTTGCTTTATCGCGCCGCAATTGAAGCCATTAACCAAGAACTTGCCCCCTCGCTTGGAGATAACGCAATTCAGAAGGGCGTTGATAGCGGAGTGGATTACTCACCAGAGGCAACAGCTGATCGCATTGTGAGCTTTGCCACAAATTTTTTCTCTATTCACCAACAACAAAATAAATCTATGGGACTAGATGAGCAGGTTGATAGTTTTATGCTCAAAATTGGTGATGCCATAGATCAAGGCTTTAAAGAGGCTAGCGATATATTGTCTGGTTTAAAGGTGTTAGAAGGTGACATAGCTGCTGGTGTGGATAAAACATATGAACTGATACAGCAAGGGTTAGCCCAATTTAAGCAAGATAAGCTTGCTAAAGATGAATCACAAAGCGTGACTCAAGCGACGTAGTCTCTTATGATTAAGATTGGCTCTCAGTGAAAGGATCGTGACTATGTGGACTACGGGTAAAGTAATTGAACGCATTGATTGGAATGACAAATTATTTTCACTGCGGATCAAAGCCGATGTCGAACCTTTTATCGCTGGTCAGTTTATAAAGCTCAGCCAAATACGAGATGAAAAGCGTGTTGCTCGTGCATATTCACTGGTGAATCCACCAGGTAAGGACTATGTCGAAGTGCTTGCTGTTGCGGTAGAGGACGGGCTGCTGTCTCCAGATCTACAAGCATTAACCCCAGGAGACTCTATTGAAGTGACGTCTAAAGCAACAGGGTTTATGACTCTAGACGAGGTGCCAAATGGTGCTTTGCAAGGTAAACATTTGTGGTTTTTTGCCACAGGCACCGCAGTCGGACCTTTTATCTCAATGCTGGCAACTGATGGGCCTTGGCAACGTTTTGAAAAGGTCGTGCTCGTTTATGGTGTTCGCCTTGGTGAAGATCTTGCTTATTTAGAGACCATCCAGCAGTTTATTGAACTGCATCCACAGCAGTTTGTATTTATTCCTATTGTGACCCGTGAAGATTATCCTAATGCTTTATCATGTCGTATTCCCGATGGTATTAGCAGCGGATTAATTGAACAGAAAGCGGGGTTAGGGATAAATGCTGAGCATTCTCAAGTGATGATCTGCGGTAACCCTGGCATGATAACGGATGCTCAAATCGCTTTAGTGGAAAAAGGATTAGCAAAAAATCTTCGACGCGCTCCTGGGCAAATAACAGTCGAAAAATATTGGTAATAGCATCAATCATAACCATTAATGCCGTGATGGCAGAGCCTCAACAGTGCTCACTGATTTTTGTGGTCATTGCTTCCCTCGCTTGAAAATTCACTGCCCCGAGTGAAACAGCACTTGCTCCTTTGAAGATGATCACTTACCCTATCGCAATTGATAACCATTATCAATCGCGTCGGCGATGGCGCAATATTGTTTCAATTAGGGAGCGTTGATTAATGAAATTGCTAAAAAGTGTCGCATTATTAGGTTTGGCTTGTGTGGCTTCTTCGGTCAGTGCCGCAGAGGCATTAACGGTTTATTCTTATCGCCAAGCTTTCCTGATTGAGCCCATTGTTGAAAAATTTACCCAACAAAGTGGTATCGACGTTGATGTCGTATTTGCTAAAGATGGCATTGCTGAACGGATAGCGCGTGAAGGTCGTTTATCCCCTGCTGACGTAGTGCTGACATCAGACTTTTCTCGCTTGATGGAGTTGGTTGATAAAGATCTTGTTTCACCGGTCCAAAGCAACATTATCGATCATAATATTCCGTCTCAATATCGCTCACAACAACATAATTGGTTTGCACTCACTATGCGGGTGCGTAATTTATATTCTTCTAAAGATCGTACTGGTAAAATTGATATTGATTACGAGGACTTAGCCTTAGCTGAATTCAAAGGTAAAATTTGTACTCGCAGTGGTAAACACCCTTATAACGTCGCATTAGTAGCCTCAATGATCGCTCATGATGGTGAAGCGAAAACGAAAACCTGGCTACAAGGGGTCAAAGCTAATTTAGCCCGTAAGCCTCAGGGTAATGATCGTGATCAAGTACTAGCCGTTAAAGAAGGCTTGTGTGATATCGCTATCGGTAACAGCTATTACTACGGCAATATGTTAATGGATAAAAACCAGAAAAGCTGGGCACAAGCTGTCGATATTAATTTTCCTAATCAAAAGAACCGTGGTGCTCATGTCAACGTATCAGGAATGGCATTAGCCAAACATGCTCCTCATAAAGACAATGCCATTAAATTAATGGAATTCCTTACCTCAGATGTCGCGCAAAAAATGTATGCTGAAGTGAACATGGAATATCCGGTAAAGGCTGATGTGGCTCCGTCTGAATTAGTGGCCTCATGGGGTGATTTTAAGGCCGACAGCTTACCGATTTATAAGTTGGCAGAATACCACCAAGAGGCAGTTAAATTACTCGACGAAGTGAAATTCGATCTGTAATTATGGCGATCCTCAATAGACGATCAACCTCCAAGCCAAGCGCACGTAACCATTTTTAGCGCACTATTACTACGATTAATAGTATTGATAAAATGAGTTGGGTGCGCTGAGTTAACTCGGTATTATTTATGATTTTAGGCCTAACCAGAGGCTGGTCGCTTACTGGTTATTTTATCGCGGTAATATTAATATTGCCGCTGATTGCCTTAATAGTGCAATCCACTCTTCCTGACGAAGCTGTATTTAGCCATTTATTTAATACAGTGTTGCCGACATACATAGCCAATAGCTTATTACTGATGTTGTTGGTTGGACTCGGCTCGCTGCTATTAGCTATTCCTGCTGCGTGGGTAATTGCCCGCTGTGACTTTCCTTTTCGACGATACTTTCAGTGGCTATTACTGCTTCCATTAGCCATGCCAGCATATATTGTTGCTTATGTTTATACTGATATGCTCGATTATGCCGGCCCAGTGCAACGTACACTAAGGGATTGGTTTGAATGGCAATCACCCCATGATTATTATTTCCCCGCGATACGCAGCCTCGGCGGAGCGGCAATAATACTGTCGTTAGTACTATTCCCTTATATTTACTTATTAGCCCGCACCGCTTTTATGGAGCAATCATCAAGTTTATTGTATGCATCTCGGGTAATGGGGTGCAGTCCGTGGCGCAGTTTTTGGCGACTGGCATTACCCATGGCAAGGCCTGCTTTAGCTGTTGGCGTTGCCCTAGTGGCTATGGAAACCGCAGCAGACTTTGCCACTGTAAGCTATTTTGCCGTTCCTACTCTAACCACAGCCGTTTACGACACATGGCTTGGCTATGGCAGTTTAACGGCTGCCGCTAAATTATCGGCAATTATGTTGCTGGTGGTGTTCTCTATGATAGGTGTTGAACGATTTGCCCGTCGCAAACAACAATTATTTCAAAAACAATCATCCTTCAATGAAGCCGATCGATATGTGTTGTCATCAACTAAGGCATGGATTGCGCTAGGCTACTGCACTTTATTGTTATTTCTTGCCTTCTTGCTGCCTTTTACCGTGTTATGTGTTTATGCCATTGATTATTTTAACGAGAGTTGGGATACACGTTTTTGGCAATATAGCCTTAACAGCTTATACATTGCCGCTATCGTGAGTGCCGTGTGTATGCTGTTATCACTGATATTGATGTTTGTCCGTCGAGTCAGTCCGCGTAAAAGTGATTATCTTCCTTCTAGACTCAGTTCTACTGGTTATGCATTGCCGGGCACAGTCCTAGCAATTGGTGTTTTGGTTCCACTGACATTTATTGATTTTGCGATTAACGATGTTTACGATTGGCTGGGTGAACGTGGACCGGGATTGTTATTGACCGGCAGCGTGTTCGCTCTGATTTTTGCTTTTTGTGTACGTTTTATTGCCATATCTATCGGTAGCTTAGAGAACAGTTATAAGCGCATTTCGCCTTCTTTGGACATGGCATGTATTACCTTGGGGCAAACCCCATTGCAACTGCTTTGGCGGGTTCATTTACCGTTATTGCGTAAAGGGATTTTTGCCGGGGCATTGTTGGTGTTTATTGAAAGTATGAAAGAGTTGCCCGCAGCATTATTATTACGCCCCATCGGATTTGAAAACTTAGCCACTTATGTGTTTCAGTTTGTCTCAGATGAAAAGCTTGAACACGGTGCATTAGCCGCGATTGTTATTGTGTTAGTCGGGCTTGTTCCATTGATTTATCTTAATCGCTCCTTGGAGCAACAAGGCTAATTATGTCAACCTTAACCATTGAAAATATCTGTAGTGATTATCAAGGTCAAGTGATTTTGCGTCATTTAGATCTTACCTTGCAGCAAGGCGAAATTGTCGCATTATTAGGCCCCAGTGGTTGTGGCAAAACCACACTGCTGCGCGTGATTGCAGGTTTGCAAACCATTAGCCAAGGCAGTATCAGTATTAGTGGCCAGGTAATGAGCAGTGATGACGTGTTTGTTGTCAGTGAGCAACGTGGTGTCGGGATGATTTTTCAGGACTATGCTTTATTTCCACATTTAACCGTGGCGGATAATATTTTATTTGGCGTTAAAAATCTTAATGCAAAGGAGCGCCTTACTCGGTTGGATGAGATGCTTGAGCTGGTTAAATTAACTGGCTTGTCATCTCGTTATCCTCATGAATTATCTGGCGGACAGCAGCAGCGAGTTTCAATTGCGCGAGCCTTAGCATATCAACCTGAATTATTATTACTTGATGAACCTTTTTCCAATATTGATGCGCAAGTACGTAACGAGATGATGCTGGAAATTCGTGCCATATTAAAAAAGCGAAATGTGAGTGCGGTGTTTGTGACACACAGTAAAGATGAGGCATTTGTCTTTGCAGATAAGCTGGCATTATTTAAAGATGGCGCCATTATTCAACATGGTAAAGCGGAAACCTTATACCGTTCGCCAAAAGAGCGCTACGTGGCTGATTTCCTCGGCGCGGGTAATTATTTACCTGTTACTGTAACCACGAGTTATCAAGTTGATTATGCTCTTGGAAATCTTAATAGTACTGAAAAATTACCTTGGCCGATTGGAAGCCAAGGGCAAGTATTATTACGACCGCAGCAAATTGAAGTTCATCCTAATACCAATGGTCGTGGCTGTATTGTTGAAAGGCATTTTTTGGGTACTGTATGCCATTATCAAGTGAAAGTTGGCGCTGATATCTTGGATGTAAGTAGTCAATCAACGACACTAATACCTGGCCAACGAGTTGATATTCACATTGCGCCACATCCGCTAGTCATTTTTAATTAACGATTGCTATGGTCATCTTAATATGGAGCATAATTGTTAACATCAGACTTGAATCATAACCTGTTATAAAACCGTTTACTGTCTAGCCCACTGTGCTGCTTTAATTTAAAATAGACCATTACTTGCAGCATGCAGTCATAAAAGTGTGGGTCTGTTAATCAAATAAATGACAAGTTTGAGAGTCAATAAGCTCAATATTATGATTTCGGCTAACGAAGAATATCCTATAACTTGAGTTGAGTGAGCCATCTATTAAAACAGCTGTTCAATCTTTTACTTGAGAGAATATGAGTGCAATAGGTGATACAAATCAGCTAAATGTGAGTACACTTCAAGTAATTTATATTTGATTAAGATAAGCTCATTGTTAGTTAATCATTAGCTAAACTAAGACGATATGTGAATCGCTCTCTAATGAGTTCAATGCGTTAAATTATCATCATTTAGGCCGACATTTAGTATTAAGGTGGATCAAGTTAATATGGATAACCAAGCTATGCCTCGTGAACAGTTAGGGATTTGCGCAGAAGGTAATTTACACAGTGTGTACCTGATGTTTAATGCCAATGATGGTGTTGAAGATCAGTTACGTCCATCTATTGCTAATGTGGCGCAATACATCTATGAGCTCACAGATCAATATGCAGACAGTGCTTTTAATGGCTTTGTCGGTATTGGTGCTAATTTTTGGGATACCTTTTATCCTGATGCGCGCCCAGCATTATTAAAACCTTTTCCTGCTATGAATGAAGGTATTCGTGATGCACCTGCAATGGAATATGATCTGTTTATTCATATTCGTTGTGACCGTTACGATATTTTACATCTTGTCGCAAATGAGATTAATCAAATGTTTGAAGATTTGGTTGAGCTAGTTGATGAAGAGCGTGGTTTCCGTTTTATGGACAGCCGTGATTTAACCGGTTTTGTTGATGGTACCGAAAACCCTAAGGGGCGCCATCGTCAAGAGGTTGCATTGGTTGGTAATGAAGATAAAGCGTTTGCCTCTGGTAGTTATGTTCATGTACAAAAATACATGCATAACTTAAGTAAATGGCATCGTTTACCACTGAAAAAACAAGAAGATATTTTTGGTCGAACTAAAGTTGATGATATTGAATATGAGTCAGAAGATAAGCCACTAACCAGCCATACCAAGCGAGTTAATTTAAAAGATGCGCAAGGTAATTCATTAGAAATCCTGCGTCAAAGCATGCCTTATGGTTCGATTCGAGAGCAAGGGCTGATTTTTATTTCTGTGTGCCGCACTCCAGAACATTTTGAACAAATGCTTCGCAGTATGGTGCACGGTGATGGCCATGGAAATCATGATCATTTAATGTTGTTTACCAAAGCGTTGACCGGATCATCATTCTTTGTGCCATCATTAGATTTTTTAACTCAATTCGATGATGCGTAACCACCCGCGTTAAGCAAAAAAAAAGCAATGCCATGGCATTGCTTTTTTTATAGTGATATTTTATTCACTATAATTGAATAAAGATCTAACGGTCTCTAAGGTATCATCAATAGTTTTTATACTTGCAGGGCAAATGAAAATCGTATCATCGCCAGCAATGGTACCTAATATCCCTTCAGGTTTACCTATTGAATCCAGCAAACGAGCAATTAATTGTGCTGCACCTGGACTGGTTCTTACCACTATCATGGCTTGGTTATGATCAACATCTAGCACTAAATTCTTAACTGGGCTACCCGCAGTTGGAACGCCTAGCTCTGCAGGGAGGCAATAGACCATTTCTTGCTTGGCGTTACGAGTACGAACAGCACCAAATTTGCTGAGCATACGCGATACTTTAGATTGATTAATATTACCGAATCCTTCGGTTTGAAGCGCATTAACAATCTCGCTCTGGCTTCCAAAACGTTCTTCTTTGAGAATCGATTTAAAAGTTCGTACGAGCTCATCCTGATTTCTTGTCGCTGGCATAATGATATTTCATCTTATATTTGTTATTCAAAAATCTAGCACATTTTGAATAGATTGACTTATTAAGTCAAGAAAAAATCAAATTTATTGAATAAAAATTCATTTTGTCGTGGAACTTTAAGCTGACACTTGTGTTAGTTCTGTGACTCATTTAAGCAATAAATGATTAAGATAATGGCGATGATTGTCTTGTCAGTACCAATAGAGTATCACCCTTTTCTGACAATAGATTAAGTTTTCCTTTTGAGAAATCAACTTGTTGTACTAATGAAATAGCTTGCATCAACTCGGCTTCTTGGCTCATAAAGCTGTCAACGCAGGCTTTCATGGTAGTGCCTGCTGGTGCCAGCTGTAAAAAGTTACCTTGCTGGGCATAACTGCCAAAAAACTGATTACAACTGTTGTTACCTGTTAACTCGCCATCTGCGGCAAAAACTAACGTTGCAGGACTATTATTAATGGTTGGAGTGTCGAGGACGGTGTCGACATGCCAAGTACCAATTAATTGTTCATTTGAGACAGTGGCCGATGGACTTTGGCAAGCACTAAGGCCTATAACTATAACTGCGGCGCCGAGAATATGCTTTATCATGCTGAGAGGGTTCCAAATACGAAAAAATTGGCGCTATTCTACTACTTGAGCATTAATAAAAGAGTAAATAATTGTCAGTTTTTGGATTAATGAACATTATTTAACGAACTAAAGAGAGTCAAATGATTAAATTAGTCAAAGTGTTGCATATCATCGGCTTAATTATGTTGCTGGTTGGCGTAGGCTTATATTGGCAAAGCGATATAGGTCAGCAAGTCAGTGGTATGTTGGTGATTGCATTGCTCATTGGCGTAGGAACATTAATTATGTCTCCGCTGCCTGTTGCGCTAGTGATAGAATGGGCTAAGAAGCAACCTCCCCATTCAGATCCAAAGGAATAATCATTGTCATTTATTATCCGTAAGGCGTTATTCACCGATGTTACTGCCATTGTGCAGTTAGAGCGTGCTCATGTAGATGATGAGTTGTCTGGTTCAGATAACCAATTACATGCTCATTCATTCACCAAAAGTGAGGTGGGTCAGCTAATTAATCAACATTGGTTTATGGTGGCAGAAGAGCAAGGGCAAATTATTGGTTATGTGATGGCAGCAAGATGGTCATTTTTTTCCGCGCAACCATTGTATCGCCATATTATTCAAAAGATTAAGTTCGCCGAGTTGGCTGGGCAAGCTTTATCGACGACCAATTCGTGTCAATATGGGCCGGTTTGGATTCAAGAGTCAAAACGTGGCCAAGGCGTGTTTGCGGCGTTAGTGAGTGAGTTAAAAAAACAAGTAAACACTAGCTTTCCATTTATGGTGACCTATGTTGCTGCAGACAATGCTCGCTCTTTAGCTGCACATCAACAAAAAGCTGCGATGACACAGATTGATCAATTTCGTTTTGAACAACGTGATTATTGTTTATTGGCCACCTCTACAGCCGATGTCATCAGTTAACTATGTCTTGGTGCGTGAATAAAGTGGTTATTAATTAGGAATATAATGAGTACTGACTTTGAAACCCTTTTTTCACCTTACCTTGGTTTAAGATTATCAGCATTTGACAACATGAAGCTGATTGCCGCGGTATTGGCTGAGGCAAATGAATCATATGATTGTATTGAAGCAAGTGTGCACTGTAATGATAATCTACAAGTGCAGCAGTCAGGATATTTTGTGCGCTGGCATGATAGATGGGTATTTTGTGGGGTAACCAATGACTATCATGCTGCGATAGCCTTATTTACTCAAATTGAGCAGATCAATATGGCATCAATTAGTGTCAAAGATGTGCCAATAATGAGTATGCAGCAAGTTTCATTTATGTGCATTGAAAGTGCGCATTTCGATCATTGTTAACCTATTTTATTGTATTAGCTTCATTTATGTTTACGCATTAGGATGATTTAGCTAAATCATTGATGTGCATTATTGCTCAGGGTTATTTAACTGCATCAGTACCAGTGGTCGTTCTTCAGAGTGGTAACGATAGTATAATTGGGTGATTTCTGCTGGCAACTGCGATATTTGCCGCGGTTCTATCGCCACAAAGTGCTGCTGTTGATATAAGCCTATTAACCATGGGTGAGCAAATAAGAAGCAATGTTTAGTCTTTAATCTAGGTGCAATAAACTGTAATAAGTGGCTTGCATGGTGTTGGCCACGATAGTCGGGGTGAACTAACAATCCATTTACCAGTTGATAGTGGCCTATCGGTTTGACTCTTATAGCGGCAATAATATTTCGCGGTCTGAATGTCGCTCTATTAACGTCATCACTTCTGTCTTGATTATCAGTAGCGCTTGAGTTTAGGTGGTTAATAACTGCTATGGCTTCTTTTTGAGCTAATCGCGCATAAGGCATATGCTGACGATAGAATAATTTAATGGCTGACCATTCTTTTATTGCACAGAGCTTAATCGCTGAGAGTTTGCTTTCAGCAAGTTCAATCGCTTTGCCTTCTAAAGCGGTAGGATGACTCGCAATCGACTTACTCGCAATCGACTTATTCGCAATCGAATCAGCTTCAATGGGTTCCGCCCCTACGGATGGCGGTGCAACAGCTTGCTTTGCTATTATATTTTTTTCTAGCCAAGTGGCTTGATACATAATGAGACCCAGTGTCGAGATTTAATCATTACCTTATTACATCGGCTAGTGCAAATTGGATAGCGCCAATAACATAAAACCGCCAAATGGCGGTTTTATGTTTGATATCGTTTTAGCTTAGCCAACAAGCGTTAAGGCTATATCGATACCTAGCTTATTAAAGTCCGGCATCAGCACGGAGAATCTCAGCTTTATCTGTCGCTTCCCAAGGGAATATATCGCGACCAAAATGGCCATAAGCTGCAGTTTGTTGATAGATAGGACGCGCCAAATCTAGCATTGCGGTTAAACCATAAGGACGTAGCTCAAAGTGTTGACGGATCAATTTGATCAACACTTCTTCAGACACTTTACCAGTACCGAATGTTTCGATACTAATAGATGTTGGCTCTGCAACACCAATAGCATAAGACACTTGTAGCTCACAGCGATCAGCAAGACCTGCAGCAACAATATTCTTAGCCACATAACGTGCAGCATAAGCTGCGCTACGGTCTACTTTCGATGGGTCTTTACCAGAGAATGCACCGCCACCATGGCGCGCCATTCCGCCGTAAGTATCAACGATAATCTTACGTCCTGTTAAACCACAATCACCAACAGGTCCACCAATAACAAAGCGACCAGTAGGGTTGATAAAGTATTTAGTGTCTTTGTTTAACCATTGTGCAGGTAATACAGGCTTGATGATGGTTTCCATTACGGCTTCAATCAAATCTGCTTGTGTTACGTCTTCACGATGTTGAGTTGACAATACAATCGCATCGATACCGATGATTTTGCCATCGTCATATGCAAAGGTTACTTGGCTTTTTGCATCTGGACGCAACCAAGGTAAAGTGCCGTCTTTACGCACTTCTGACTGACGCTTAACTAGCTTATGAGCGTAAGTGATAGGTGCAGGCATTAATACGTCGGTTTCATTGCTGGCATAGCCAAACATTAAGCCCTGATCGCCAGCGCCTTGTTCAGCAGGATCTGAGCGGTCAACGCCTTGATTGATGTCTGGTGACTGTTTGCCAATGGCATTAAGTACCGCACATGAATCAGCATCAAAACCCATATCTGAATTGGTGTAACCGATTTCGCGGACGGTTTTACGGGTAATTTCTTCAATGTCTACCCAAGCAGAAGTGGTGACTTCACCGCCCACTAATACCATACCGGTTTTAACATACGTTTCGCACGCAACACGAGCCTTTGGATCTTGCTCAAGTATTGCGTCTAATACCGCATCAGAAATCTGATCGGCGATTTTATCAGGATGACCTTCTGAGACCGACTCAGAGGTAAACAAGTGCTTTGCCATAATAGGAAAATCTCGTTGGTTGCATTTGAATATACGTCTAGACGTCTATTTTAGTCGAAATCTAATTTGATAACACCCCTTAATACGAATTTAAGCAGATAATTGTGCAGTAGTGCATGAATATTTTTTACTCTCTATGCGTGTGTTTAGCTAATGGGTTAATTAAATTTCTGATTTAATTGAGTTTTAATCGTTTTTATTGGTCTGCTTTAAACACTTTGGTGCCATTAATTGAACAATATTAAGGATGATTATGAGGTATTAAGTGTTGAGACAAGTTGACGTTTTACTTACACAGCGCTGTTTTCTAAGCTGACTGTCAATAAATAATTACTCAGTACGTAAATGTTCATTACGGGGCTTTTGGCATGTTATCTACCCAATAAACATCAGCGGCAAGACGACCTTAATAGGTAAAAGTGAGCTTATTACTGACTAAAAATGTAATGAGAGAAATTTTAATTTGCGTCACATCGCCTTGTAGGGGAAAATATGGCTTCACAATTGCCCGCTAGACCTTACAAACAAGCAGGAGAGAGCATGTCATCTCGTAAAGTACTCGCTAACGCTATTCGCGCCTTAAGTATGGATGCGGTTCAAAAAGCCAATTCTGGTCATCCAGGTGCCCCAATGGGTATGGCTGATATCGCCGAAGTGCTATGGAATGATTTTCTAAAGCACAATCCAACTAATCCTAACTGGGTCGATCGCGATCGTTTTGTTCTGTCAAACGGTCATGGCTCTATGCTTATCTACTCTTTATTGCATTTATCAGGCTATGAGTTGCCGATTGAAGAGTTAAAGCAATTCCGTCAATTACATTCAAAAACACCTGGTCATCCTGAGTATGGTTATACTCCAGGTGTTGAAACCACCACCGGTCCTTTAGGCGCAGGTTTGAGCAATGCTGTTGGTATGGCGATTGCCGAAAAAACCTTAGCGGCTCAGTTTAACCGTCCAGGTCACGATATTGTTGATCATTTTACCTACTGTTTCTTAGGTGATGGCTGTTTAATGGAAGGTATTTCTCACGAAGCCAGTTCATTAGCCGGCACATTAGGCCTAGGTAAGTTAGTGGCATTTTGGGATGACAACGGTATTTCTATCGATGGTCATGTTGAAGGTTGGTTCACTGATGATACGCCTAAGCGCTTTGAAGCTTATGGCTGGCATGTTATTGCTGATGTTGATGGTCATAATCCTGATGCCATCCGTGCAGCAATTGAACAAGCTAAATCTGTCACCGATAAGCCATCGATGATTTGCTGTAAAACCATTATTGGTTTTGGTTCTCCGAACAAATCGGGCAGCCATGATTGTCATGGTGCACCATTAGGTGATGCTGAAATTGCAGCCGCTCGTGAGTTCTTAAACTGGCCACACGCTCCTTTTGAAATCCCATCTGATGTTTATGCTGGTTGGGATGCGAAACATAAAGGCGAGGCGAATGAGTCATTATGGAATGACAAGTTTGCTGCATATCAAGCTGCGTTCCCAGAACTTGCTGCAGAATATGATCGCCGTGTTTTAAAGGGTGATTTACCTGCTGATTTTGAAGCAAAAGCACAAGCCTTTATCCAAGAAAGCCAAGATAAAGCCGAAGGTATTGCGAGCCGTAAAGCGTCTCAAAATGCGATTGGTTTCTTTGGTGCTATGTTGCCAGAATTACTTGGCGGTAGCGCAGACTTAGCCGGTTCTAACTTAACTCTGTGGTCTGGCTCAAAAGGTATTCAAGACGATCCTGCCGGTAACTACATCTATTACGGTGTTCGTGAATTCGGTATGAGCGGCATTATGAACGGTGCGTCGTTGCATGGTGGTTTTATTAACTACGGCGCTACCTTCATGATGTTTATGGAATACGCGCGTAACGCAGTACGTATGTCAGCATTAATGGGTATTCAAAACATTTTCGTTTATACCCATGACTCTATCGGTCAAGGCGAAGATGGTCCAACGCATCAGCCGATTGAGCAATTAGCTAACCTACGTTTAACGCCAAATATGGCAGTATGGCGTCCATGTGATGCAGCAGAAACGGCTGTTTCATGGAAGGCGGCAATTGAGCGCCGTGATGCACCAACATCATTAGTTTTCAGTCGTCAGGGTCTTAAGGCTCAAGCGCGTACTGCGGAGCAATTAGCTAACGTTGCTAAAGGCGGTTATGTACTGTCTGATTGTCAAGGCACTGCTGATGTGATCTTAATTGCAACCGGTAGCGAAGTGCAATTAGCCATGGATTCAGCAGCTGAGTTAAGCAAACTCGGCCAGAAAGTGCGCGTGGTTTCTATGCCTTCTACGACTGAGTTTGATAAGCAAGATGCTGCTTACAAAGAATCTGTATTACCAAAAGGTGTCACTAAGCGTGTTGCTATTGAAGCTGCGCATACTGATTTTTGGTACAAGTACATTGGTTTTGAGGGCGGTGTTGTTGGCATGACGACCTTCGGTGAGTCTGCTCCTGGTGGTGATTTACTTAAGCATTTCGGCTTCACTGTTGATAATGTAGTAAAAACTGTCCAATCTTTAGGATAATCATCTGAGATTAAACACTTATCTATTAAGTGTTTAATCTGTATAATAACGGCTTGCAATATGATTGCAGGCCGTTTTTTTATGTCTTTTATTCACGTAAAATAATATATGCTAAATCACTTATATTTCAGTATTTTATCATGGTTGATTAAATAATAAGTGCCTAGGTTAATTACTCTGGACCCTAAATGATTCGAGTTGCAATTAATGGTTATGGCCGGATTGGCCGCTCAATACTTCGTGCCTTGTATGAGTCAGGAAAACGTCAACAGATCCAAATTGTGGCAATTAATGAGTTGGCAAAGCCAGAAGCCATTTGTCATTTAACCCAGTATGACACCACCCATGGTCGTTTTAAGCATACCGTTAAGCTAAAGGATGATCAGTTACTGATTGGTGAAGACAGTATTTTGTTGCTCAATCAAGCAGATGCTAAGTTACTACCTTGGGCTGAACTTGATATTGATATCGTCTACGAGGCCACAGGCAGTTTAATCGACCGTCAAGCTTGCGAGGCACACATTCACGCTGGCGCTAAACAAGTTCTTATTAGCCATCCTTCCTCTGCAGATGTTGATGCCACTATTGTGTATGGCGTTAATCATGATTTATTACGCCCAGAGCATAGTGTTATTTCTAACGCTTCTTGCACCACTAATTGTATTGTTCCAGTCATCGATGTTCTCGATAAGCATTTTGAAGTCAAAAGTGGTGCTATTACTACAATTCACTCGGCGATGAATGATCAGCAGGTTATTGATGCTTACCATGATGATCTGCGCAGAACACGCGCCGCAGGTCAGTCTATTATTCCGGTTGACACTAAATTAGCTCGCGGTATTGAACGTATTCTGCCGCATATGAAAGATAAGTTTGAAGCCATTTCCGTGCGGGTGCCAACCATAAATGTGACCGCGATCGACTTATCTGTCACGCTTGAGAAAAAAGTTAATATTGAACAGATTAACAGTGTGTTACAACGTGCCTCAAACGGCAGTTTTAATGGTATTTTAGGCTATACTGACGAGCCGTTGGTATCGTGCGACTTTAACCATGATCCCCGTTCAAGTATTGTTGATGGTACTCAAACTCGTGTCAGCGCAGGCCACTTGGTCAAATTATTATTATGGTGCGACAACGAATGGGGTTTTGCTAACCGCATGTTAGATACCAGTTTAGCGATGATCCAAGCAAAACTGGACCAATAACCTTAATCACATTTTGAGTAATGGGTGTTAACCGATTACACAGTAAAAATTTTGTTTTAACTTAAAAAGGAAAGGCTAATTATGGCAATTATAAACATGACAGATTTAGATCTACAAAATAAGCGCGTGCTTATTCGCGAAGATTTAAACGTGCCTGTCAGTGACGGTGTGGTGACCAGTGATGCGCGTTTACGTGCGTCATTACCAACGATTCAACTCGCATTAAAGAAAGGCGCTGCCGTAATGGTAATGTCGCATTTAGGTCGCCCAACAGAAGGCGAGTTTAATTCTGAGTATTCAATGCAACCGGTAGTGGACTATCTAGTTAAAGCACTTGATTGCCCAGTGCGTCTGGTCAGTGACTACCTTGATGGCGTTGACGTTAATGTTGGTGAAGTTGTGGTATTTGAAAACGTTCGCTTCAATGTGGGCGAAGGCAAAAACGATGACACATTAGCGAAGAAAATGGCGGCATTATGTGACGTGTATGTCATGGATGCATTCGGTACCGCTCACCGTGCTCAGGCTTCTACTCATGGCGTTGGTGTGTATGCTCCTGTTGCTTGTGCCGGTCCGTTATTGGCCCAAGAATTAGATGCATTAGGCAAAGCACTGGATAATCCAGCCCGTCCAATGGTGGCGATAGTGGGTGGCTCTAAAGTATCGACCAAATTAACTGTCCTTGAAAGCTTATCGACCAAAGTTGACCAGTTAGTCGTCGGCGGCGGTATCGCCAATACTTTTATTGCTGCAGCAGGTTATAAAGTGGGTAAGTCACTGTATGAGGCTGATTTAGTTGAAGAGGCTAAACGTCTTGTGGCTAACGCTCGAAGCCGTGGTGGTGATATTCCTGTACCAACCGATGTGGTTGTTGCCAGTGAATTTAGCCCGACAGCGGCCGCGACACTGAAATCTGTCAGTGATGTTACTGACAGCGATATGATTTTCGATATTGGTCCAGACAGTGCTGAAGCCCTGGCTAAGATAATTGAGCAAGCTGGTACCATAGTCTGGAATGGTCCTGTTGGCGTGTTTGAATTCGATCAATTTGGTGAAGGTACCAAGCGTATTGCTGAGGCCATTGCTAATTCAAAAGCATTTTCTATTGCCGGCGGTGGTGACACTCTAGCGGCAGTGGATAAATACAATATTGCCGACAAAGTATCTTATATTTCAACCGGCGGTGGTGCTTTCCTTGAGTTTTTAGAAGGCAAAGAACTTCCCGCAGTAGCAATGCTTGAAAAGCGTGGCGCTTAGTCCACACCAAGTATTGATGCCGTAAAACCAAATAATAACTATAAAAAAACTGCTCTACCACAGTGGCTGTTTAGCTGCGGTAGAGTAAAAAATCCGTCCAAACGATAGTGACCTAGGTGAGTAATCACCCTATTATTGGAGAACAAAAAAATGGCTCTTATCTCTCTACGACAACTGCTTGACCACGCTGCAGAGCATGGTTATGGCGTCCCTGCTTTTAACGTGAATAACCTTGAGCAAATGCGTGCAATTATGCAAGCGGCTGAAGCGACCGACAGCCCTGTGATTGTTCAGGCTTCTGCTGGTGCACGTAAATATGCTCGCCCACAATTTTTAAAATATTTAATGGCAGCGGCACTTGAGCAGTATCCTGATATCCCAGTGTGTATTCATCAAGATCACGGTACTGATCCTGACATTTGTCAGCGTTCAATTCAGTTAGGCATGTCATCAGTCATGATGGATGGCTCGCTAATGGCTGATGGTAAAACACCTGCGTCATACGATTACAACGTTGATGTCACTCGCCGTACTGTGGCATTTGCCCATGCTTGTGGTGTGTCTGTTGAAGGTGAAATTGGCTGTTTAGGCAGTTTAGAAACTGGCCAAGCGGGCGAAGAAGACGGTGTCGGGGCTTCGGGCATTCTTAGCATGGACCAAATGTTAACAACGCCAGAAGAAGCTGCGCGTTTTGTTGCCGATACTCATGTTGATGCATTAGCCATTGCCATTGGTACTAGCCATGGCGCGTACAAGTTTAGCCGTAAACCTACTGGCGATGTGTTACGTATCGACCGTATTAAAGAAATTCATGCGCGTATCCCTAACACGCATTTAGTCATGCACGGTTCATCTTCAGTACCGCAAGAATGGTTGAAAATCATTAACCAATACGGTGGTGAAATTCCAGAAACGTACGGCGTACCGCTGGAAGAAATCGTTGAAGGTATTAAGCACGGTGTGCGTAAAGTGAACATTGATACCGATTTACGTTTAGCATCAACGGGTGCTGTGCGTAAATTCTTGGCTGAACATCCAGCAGAATTTGATCCACGTAAATTCTTGAAAGCATCAATGGAAGCGATGGCTGACATTTGTACCACTCGTTATGAAGCATTTGGTTGTGCAGGTATGGGCTCTAAAATTAAGCCTAAGTCACTGCAAGCAATGTATAAAGCTTATCAATCTGGCGAACTTGATCCTAAAATCATGTAAACCTATTAACGCTAGCATAATAAATCAGCTCATTTTTTGAATGAGCTGATTTTTTTGTAACTAAATAACGAAAAATGTTGTTTTTTTAAACGTTATCCAGCATTATCCTCGCCTTAAAATTGACGCTAAAACGTCATCATTTACCCATACAGTCCAAATCTGTTAGCCCACTTTATAGTTGAATTAATTCTATGCTTGTTAAGCCTAATGCCCCGTTATCGCTATTTTCATTGACTTGGCCATTATTTGTTGATTTTGCTTTACACTTTTTAACTGCCGCAATTAACACCTTTATGATAAGCCATGTGTCTTATCAAGGTGTGGCGGCGTTGTCTGTTGGTAACATGGTATTTGAACTGGCAATTACGTTATTTAGTTTCGTCAGTATCGGTGCCAGTGTGGTCATTACCCAGTATTTAGGTTCGCAAAATAAAGCTGCTGCAAGTGCCGTAGTGTATTCATCCATTGGCTTTAATTTTTTAGTTGGCTTGGTCGCTGCGATAGGTATTTTATCCGGTTCAACCATGATGTTGAATTTAATGAATTTACCAGCAGAGCTTATGGCCGATGGTAAGTTGTATCTCCAGATTGTTGGTTTATGTTTAATTCCTGAGGCGATGGCCATGTGCTTAGCGGCGGGAATGCGGGCACATGGTTTTACTCAGCAAGCCATGTGGGTGACGTTATCGATGAATATCATCACTTTTATTGGCAACTTACTATTACTTTATGGTTGGTTTGGTTTGCCACAAATGGGTGTCGCTGGTGTGGCTATAAGTACCGTGGCTGGGCGACTCGTAGGTGTGAGCATTATGATGCTATTGTTTGTGCGTTACACAAAAATCCCATTGCACTTGCCGAGTATTTTGCGCCCCAATAAAGCCATGCTGAAAAAGGTGTTTCACATTGGTTTACCTGCCGCGGGCGAAAACGTCTCGTGGATGTTGCAATTTATGGTCGTCACTTCATTTGTTGGCTTAATGGGCGATAAAGCCTTAGCTGCGCAATCGTTGTATTTTCAAATCTGTATGTTTATTTTATTGTTCGGCTTATCTATCGGGATCGGTAATGAAATTATTATTGGCCATATGGTGGGGGCTAAGCAATTAAAAGCCGCAGAGCTGCAAATGTATCGAGCATTAAAGTTAGGTCTGATTGTGACCAGTATTGTGGCTTTATTCGCCGCAATATGGGGACCAAATCTTGTTGCTTTATTTACGGATGAGCAAGATATTATTGTGCTGGTGGGGCAGTTATTTGTCATCACACTCATTATGGAACCGGGTAGAACCTTTAACTTAGTGGTGATTAATGCCTTAAGAGCCAGTGGTGACGCCAAGTTTCCTTTTTTCATGGGAGTGTTTTCCATGTGGTGTATTGCTGTGCCTGGTGCTTATTATCTTGGTATTCATCTTGAGTTTGGCTTGCTGGGCATTTGGGCTGCTTTAGCCTTGGATGAATGGGTTAGGGGATTAGCCATGCTATGGCGCTGGCGAAGTGGTCGTTGGCATAATAAGAGCCTAGTGGCCTAATACTTGAGACAAGACTATTTTTTCAATTTTGTGATCAAAGTGGTAATATGCGTGGAAATTTTAGACATACACCCTCCATTAGATTTTTGTAAATTGTAAATATAGGACGAAATGACATGAAAAAACTGCTAATTGCTGCAGCTATTACACTAACCATGCCATTTGCAGCACATGCTGGAAGTGAGTTTGTTGAAGGCGATGCGACTTTAGCTGGTGAGGCTGAAGTAGGTGCCACATTAACGACAGGTAACACTGATACTTCTTCGTTTAAAGCGCGCTTAGCGTTAAAGCAAGAATTGGGTAACTGGGAAAATCAGTATGTGTTAGAAGGACTGTACAAAGAAGACACTAAAGAAGTGACTGCAAAGCGTTATTTTCTTGGGGTGCAAGGTAACTACCAGATTAATGATGTGAGCTATATGTTTGCTAACACAAACTATGAAGTGGATCCATTTACGGGTTACGATTTAACGTCTACCACGTCTGCCGGTTATGGTCATCGCTTTATCGATACTGACAGAATGTCTTTAAAAGCAGAGGCTGGTCCTGGTTATATTTACCAACAACTTGATGAAGAATCATCACTTGCTGAAGGTTACGATAGTCAAGACAGTATTATTGCTCACGCAGTTATCGATTTCCAAACTAAGATCAGCGACTCATCTAAGTTCCAGCAGAAATTTATTGCCGATTGGGGGTCTAAATTAGATGCTCGTTCTGAAACATCACTGACTGCCAATATTATTGGCGCATTAGCGATGAAGTTTGCCGTTATTGTTCGTTATAACAGTGAACCGCTTGATGATAAAAAAAGCACCGATACTGAAACAAACATGACATTACTTTATGCATTCTAAGTTAATGTTCAAGCGACATTAATACGGGTAACGTTTAAAAAAGCTGGCTTTGCCAGCTTTTTTTATGCTCGTTTGAAATGGTGTCATATCATCAGTCTTGATACTTATTGCGACCTTGCATGTCTCAGTATGTTAGTACTATTTTATAGGCTACCTGTTATTGGTTCGACTTCTTGATCCCATCTCTCAATCTGAATTTTGCCATAGCTCCAATGCGGTAATTTAGTCCTTTCTACATTCGTTATCGTGCAATTAAACCTCGCGCAAAAAAACGCTATATTCGCGGACTGGTTCACGAATTAGTTATATTATCCGCTGGATAGTCGACTTAGCAGCCATTAGGTTCTCAGTTTGAGAGTATACTTTTTGTATCGGTCGATACACTGGAACAGTGCGATGCAAATAGGATGTTGTTGGTTCGACAGTACGCAACGATTATTGATAGATCAGACCTCCGCTGTGCAGTGGCATTTAAATGATCGCGAGTATTGGGTCGTGAGTCAATTAGTCCAGCATCGTGGTCAAGTCGTGCCGCTATCTATACTTGAAGCTGTGGCGATTTCAGCTGACAGCCCTCAGCCACTATCTCAAGTTGAGCTGCTAGAAATTATCGACAAAATCACTGATTATTTGTGTAACAACCATAGCAATCTTATTGAGTATGTACCTGATCAAGGCGTTATTTTATATGCTTTTGCAAGCGCCAAACACACCAAGATATTTGAGCAACCTAATAAGCTATTATCTGTAGGCCAGTATCTATTTATTATTGTCATTCTATTAAGCGTATTGTTATTTGTTTACTCTAAACTTAACCCTCCAGAGCTTACTCAAGCTGATGTAGTACAGCAAATATTGGTCTCAGATGGTCGTATTGTTCAGCTGTTTGTATTTGGTAATAATAATCCGCAAGATGCGCAATTACATGCGGATTGTTTATCTTCGCAATTACGCTTATGTCATCATATCCGCTGGGACTCCATCAATATGACATTATCATCTAATCAGCATTACGTTAGTTTTACCTTGGGTGACTCCACAGCAGAAATACCATTAGTGAATAGCATTAAAGTGAATGTTGATAATATGAGTGTGCCATTTATCACTCAAGAATGGCTATTAAAGGTGGCCATTTGTGGCTAGATCATCGAATCGATTGTCACGCATTAAGATGCGCAGGTTGCTGCAGTCAAAACGCGGTAAACTTGTTTTTGTACTAAGTTTTGTATTAATGATTTTTCTTATCACCAGTGTGGTTAATCGTATTGCCAATACTCATACGGTTTGGCATTTTGATTGCTATGCCGACAGTTATTTCAGTCATCAAGGAGAATCGTCATTAAAGGTTGATAAAAGTAATTTATGGTTGAGCTTAGACATTGATCACCATCAAGCTAAACTGATTTACAAAATTGAGTCAACGGTCCATGGTACTGAAATAGCCCAGCTAGTCGGTAAGGTTGACCATGTGGATATGGGCTCATTCACATATCATTTAAGATTAACTCTTCAGCCCACACTTTGGCAAACTAGCAGTCGATTAAAGCCCTATTTACACAATGAGTTCGGCATTATGGCCTCTCAAAAAATAGAGGGGGTTAGCATTGCTCAGCAAGTACAGGTGATTGACTTAGATAATGCATTAACCAGTGCAACACTTAAATTTCTTCCCAGCAATAACGTTTGGTCTTGCCAGTTAAGATCGCCCGATACCGCTCACTGATTTTCATTGAATAAATTAACTTTTAGCTTAATATTGCCTTTGCGGTATAGTAGCTAAGCGTTAATGAAAAAAGGTGTGTGAAATATATAGTGGCAAAAGTTAAAGTAAAACAAGAAGAAGCGTTATCAATTAAGTTCAGTCATCAAATGGGCCCCGGTGATCAGCGGGTATTTGACCTGTATTTTTATTTGCCTACAGAAATGGGTATTGGTTCGCATACCTTAGATGAAGAGGACTATTATCATAGTAGTATCCTTGGGCGTCGCTCTTATTATTCTAAAGGGCTACATCTACCCTTAGTCCAGTCTCGTTTTGTTAGTTTAAACAAGCGTACCTTAGAAGAGTTTCGCTTGTATCTTAATTTATTTGCTTACCAATTTGCCGTTGCTATTGAAACGGATGTCAAAGAATTACAACAAAAAGTCGATCCTAATGAGTTTTATCCAGCCTTGGATGAGCTTTGCGATGTTGTGACTCAATTACTGAAAAAGTTTCGTCGCAATGCTCCGAGTGATCCTAAGTGGAAATCGTATTTTGAGCATGCCGATAATTATTTATCTTGGTTTTGTGAGCAGCAGTTATTAAAGACACTGGCGCGAAGCCCCAGAAGTGCTGATTTTAGTGATGTTAAAGACAAGGTATTAAATGCATGTCGAGGTGAGAATCACTATAGAGAGCAAGAGTGCAAATACAATTCTGTGCAAACTCAGCTAGATGCTAATCGAATTTCCAATAAAATGCTCTTGTTAAGACGCTTAATCCAACAAGGTGTGGTGTTAAAAGAAGAGTTAAAACCCTTAGGTGTCGGTCTCAAAAAATTTGTTACTGGAGTCGCTACTGGGATGGTGATGTTGGTGGTGTCGGCATTGATTATTAAAGCCCAAGGTTTTTTTAATGAATTAACCATGACCCTATTGTTAACATTAGCGGTAATTTATGGTTTCAGGGAAATATTTAAAGAGGATTTTCGTAATGCGATGTGGCGTTACATCCAACGTGGCCGTCCAAGATGGAGTCGTATTTTACGTGATACCACTACTCAAACTGTAGTTGCTAAGCAGTTAGTTTGGCTCGAATTTATGCGTAATCAAGATATTCCCAAAGCGGTTTCGGATATCATGAGGCAACGTCACAGTCAGAATAAAGTCGACTCAGAAGTGCTGCATTATCGCATTGCGACTAAGGTGACAAATAAGCCTTTTGAGGCCGATTATTCGCAAATACAAGAACAAGTGAACTTCAGCTTAGTTCCTTTTGCCCGTCATCTAGAGCGAGGCAAAGCCAAAATATACTCAGAAAGTGAAGGTAATATTAGTAATGAGTCTGTTGAACGTCGTTATCAAGTTAACCTGGTTGCTGTGCTCCGTGATGGCAAGGAACAACCTGAATATGCTCGTTTTAAAGTGACCATGAACCGTTCAAGTATTGTGGAAATTAATGAAAGTAAACTGCCTGATAATGTTCAACCTTTCAGATTAGAGTCTGACGAAGTCCTTCCTGAAGTTGTTAGCCCTGCGCAGTCGCACACTTAAGTTACTCAGGAATAAGGCCATTGATGTCCCATTTCCTGGTACGTTATCAAGGTTGTCAACAAACACATCACCTGACGTTAAGCCATGCTTTGTTAGGTGATGTAAGCCGTCAATTTTAGCCAATGTTATTCGTTTCATTATTACTTGGTCGAGTAAAAGCTTGGCAAATATTTTGATCTACAGACTGTTTCGCGCGTTTTAAGGCTATTTCAGCATTGGTAAGATATTGGTCTAAATTTTGTGCTGGTTGGTAGCTGGCAATACCGATATTAATACCTTCTGCTAAATTTTTCTCTTCCAAGGTTTTCATCATGTTAATTGCGTATTGATGCGCTGAATTGGCATTGGTATCTGTAAGTAAGATAACCAGCTTTCCGAGCTGCCATTGCGCTATTTGATAATGAAGCGGTAACTCAATCAGTAATTGTAGCTCAATGTCTTTTTGGCGTTTCTCAAGCTGACTCACATTACCCATGTTGCTAAAAATACCTTCTGGATTAATGTCCATCACCAGTAGGCTAGAGTATTTTTTTATTGAGTCACCTAGGTTGATAAAGTAATTTTCAAGTTCATTTAAACGCAGCACTATCGCACTACGATGGCCGATAACATTACTGCTGTTTTTAGCTAATACAGTGGGGGTTGTTTGCTCAAACGTACAAATAAGATATTCAATGTCACCGTCAAATGTTAATTGGCCGACTAATGTTGTTTTTAAACAATGATCATATCGACTGTGGTTAAACGGCATAATCTGTGCAGTCCATTCTCCCTGTAAACTGATTTGCGCGGTAATATTTTGCCATTGATTACTGACTTCGTCGCCGAGTAAAGTCGTCAGTGAAATATCAGTGTCTCCGTGTAAAGACATCAGTTGATCAAATTGGTCATTACATTTTATGAGCACTCCGTTGGCATCGGTTAGCGCGGTAGCAACAGCGCTATTACTCATTAGTTGATACAGATAGGCTTGGCGCTGACTATCAAATAAGGCACTAATATCTTCAAAAGTGATCAGCCAATAATGTTCATTACTGTTGGGGCACTTTTCACTGCGAATATGAGTTTGTAACATACTACTATTCTGCGTTTCCAAGCTGATCTCACCATGCCATTGTTTATCTTGGATTAACGCCTCTTTAATCTGATTTAAACGATCATCATCCAGATGCAGTACCCGTTGTAAACTGCGATCTTTTAGGGCATCAATTGACAGCGATAGCGCCGAAGCCGCTTTGGCATTAGCGCTCTGGATCCGGCCGCTATCATTAACAATTAAACAGCTTAATTCACTGTTAAACAAACCGTTACTCAATTGAAGACTATTTTGGTTTGAGCGACGCTCAAGCACAAATCTATGTCTTAATATCACTAGTAAACTGGCTAAAAGTGCGACTAAGCATCCAGCGATAATGAGTACTATGCGCCATTGCTCATATCGAGCAGAAATATCATCATGGCGAATGTACGACAATAAAAAGTATTCTCTCTTGGTTTCATATTGGCTGGTTAACTCAACCTTAAGGTATACAAATGTGGCATCTTCACTATGAAACTGGCCAAAATTATTCATTGCCATTACACGCCATAATTCTGGATAAGTTTGTTTTAAACTGGACCCCAGAGTGTCAGGCATGCTGTCTAATGGCTCAGGTTGATTGGCACCTGCATACAGAAAGCCTTGGGTATCAAGTAAAAGTAAGGGGGAATTCTGATTAAAAAAAGCAGGTTTTATTGTTTCAAGTAATTTAACAATAGAATTATAAGTGACCAAATAACCTTTAATACTCTGATCAGGATTTTCTATCCATGATAACTGGTAGAAATACGGCTCTAATATGCCATCAACAGGTGTAAATGCCATGGGTGAGGTGTAAATATCATTACCCCCCATATTCCTCCCCGAGCCCAATAATGCTGCGGGAAGTTGCATATTATTGAAACTCCCTGTGGTCGAAAATTGCAGTTGTCCTTGGGGATTAAATAATGCAAGTCCAAGCAGTTCTGGAATATTTTTCGTTAATGAGTCCCAGCTTTCGATCGTTCTTGATTGCAGTTGTGCAGAGGGTTTTTGCAGGTATTGTCGCAGTAATTCACCTTTGGCAAATGTCTGGGTTCTAAACTGCAAAAATGACACTTTGTCAGAGGCTAACGACGCAACAGTCTGTAATTCACTGTAACGTTGATCGGCCCAATCTTCCTGCAGACGACGCTCGCCTAAATTAACCACCATACTCGTAACGATAAACACCGCAATTAATAAAATAATCAATTGGCTTAGCAGCGAAAGAATATGCTGTTGCGACCAATGGGTCGCTTGTGAAGAAATTAATAACGAGTTTGAAGAACTCACTGCTGTGTGTTTAGACATGGTGCCACTTTTTTAGCATTCTCATGCTGGCAATACTAGCATGAAGCCGGCGTTGGCGAAAATGTCTGTGCACTAATCGAATAGATTTGTTTAACCGATTATATCTAACTCGCGTTGTTTAAATATTGCGCCGTTTTTTTCAGCGATATTGCGGCAATGTTCAATGTTTACATTAGCCAGCCCGTTGATAGCACTGACATGTACTTCAGGTATGAATTTCGGCGCAAGATGAATAAATTCAAGTAACGCTTCATAGGACCCTGCTAGTTTAGGCCGGCAATGTTGCTGGTATGCTTCAGGGGTATCGGCATTAAGTGAAATTGACAGACTGTCTACACATTGGCTTAGCTCGGGTAAAATATTACGGCGATGAAAATGGTTACCCAAGCCATCGCTATTTAGCCTTACACGTCCACCTTGGGCTTTTATCGCGTGTGCAACCTGCAGCAAACACTCAAGGTTTAAGGTGGGTTCACCAAAGCCGCAAAAAACATATTCTGCTACTTCCTGCACATTACCCAATAGGGGAAATATATCGTCAGCAGTAATACGTTGAGACAAGGATAAGTCATATTCATGTATTTGCTTAGAACCATTATGCTTAGGACAGAACTGGCATCTTAAGGTACATCTTGCGGTAATGTTCAGATAACGGTGATGACCTATATCGTAAACTAAGGTTGGCATGGCTGAGGAGGTGTTCATAATGGCTTTTTATCATCAAGATTATAGCGAGTATTCTAGCTAAATATTCAGCGTGACTATGTTGCTTAGCTCGCAGTTTTTAAAGCAAAAAAAACAGAGCCATGTCAGCTCTGTTTTTTTAGGTTAATAATCGGGTTCATTGGCTTAATGTTGCTCGTCAGAACCTAAGGGTTCAGCAAGGGTTTTAGGTTGCCACCACCAAGAGAAAAATCGTCGCCATAGGCGTTTTATATCATCAAGAATAATGTATAAAATCGGCACTAGAATTAACGTCACTACGGTAGAGAATAAAATACCAAATGCTAGTGATGTCGCCATTGGAATAACAATTTTAGCCTGTAAGCTTTTTTCCATAATGATGGGCACTAAGCCAACAAAAGTGGTGAGTGAGGTTAAGATAATCGCTCTAAAACGGTAACAACCAGAATCGATAGCCGATTGCAGCAGCGACTTGCCTTCTTCACGCGCTCGGTTAACAAAGTCGACTAAAATAAGCGAGTCGTTTACCACCACTCCAGCGAGTGCCACAATGCCACATAAGCTCAGCACACTCATTGAAAGCCCGAGAATATAGTGGCCAAACAAGGCGCCAATCATACCAAACGGAATAACCGACATAATGATTAACGGTTGTGTGTACGACTTTAATGGGATGGCCATTAAGGCATAAATAGTGAACATGGCAAAGAAGAAGCCTTGGGCTAAACCGAGCATGGCATTTTGCTCATCCAAGCTGCCGCCATCCAAAGCAGAAGCCACTTTGGGGAAACGCGCGGTTAATTCTGGCAAGAAGTCTTGCTGAATTTCGGCGACCACTTTTGATGGCTCAACATTGTTTTTATTCACATTGGCGCTAATGGTGATCGCTCGGCGACCATCAACCCGAGTGATCGATGCGTACGACTCACCCAGTTCGATATCGGCTACGGTTGAAAATGGCACCGAGGCGCCAGATGGAGTGCGGATCAGCATGTTTTCAAGATCACCCATAGTACGACGTTGTTCTAGTGGGTAACGCACCATGACTTTGACTTCTTCTTTATTACGTAAAATTCGTTGGGCTTCATAACCATAAAAGCCGTAACGAACTTGGCGTGCTAAATCTGACAGTGTTAATCCTTGTGCTTCAGCTTCTGGACGAATGTTTAAGCGGATTTCGTGTGAACCCGATGAGAAGTTATCGGTAATATCATACACGCCTTCATAGGTAGCCAGTTTTGCTTTAAGCACTTTAGCGGCTTCAGATAACTGGTCTAAGTCCGTTGCCGTTAAGCGGAATGATAAGTCACCACCGGCATCGTTGGTACTAGCATTGATATTAAGTTTTTTAACCGATAATAATTCCGGTAACTGTTTACGCCATTCTTCAGCAATTGCGACACCGTCGATTTCACGGTCTTCGCCTTTAGTCAGTTCGGTAAATACAAAGGCACTGCTGCGTGATTTCAATTCGATATAGCTATGCTTTACCATAGGGTAACCGTACTGTTCTTCAAGCTTAGTGTTCATTTTATATAATGCATCTTCGACTTGTTGCAGTACTTTTAAGGTATTTTGCTCAGAGCTGCCTTCTTCCATTTCAAGCTGAACTTGAATAAAGTCCGACGGAATATCAGGAAAGAAAACCCAGCGCACTTTGCCGCTTTGTACTAATGCAAGTGACAAAATCAGTACCCCAACAAATACCGCCACTACGCTGTAACGACGCGAAATGCAACGCTCTAAAAAGTGACGATAAGTGTGGTGGATAAAGTGCTGTAACCATTCATTGATGGCAAATTTAAGCCGCGAGAAAGGATTAGTTGGTGTGGTGCGTTTTTTGATTTTCATGTGAGCCAAATGCGCCGGTAAAATCAATTTTGATTCAATCAACGAAAATGCTAAACATAAAATCACCACCATGCCGATGGATTTCCAAATGATACCCATGGGGCCAGAGACCATGATCATAGGTACAAAGGCGGCAATGGTAGTGAGTACCCCAAATGTGGCCGGCATTGCCACTTTTTGCACTCCTTTTACCACGTTATCTAAAGAGTGGCCGTTTTCTTCTAGCTCGGTATAGGCGCTTTCTCCGATGACAATGGCGTCATCGACCACGATCCCCAGCACGAGAATAAATGCAAACAGTGTCAACATGTTGATCGACATATTAAATGGTTCAAGCGGCATTAATAACATGGTGCCTAAAAAACACACAGGCAAGCCCATCATCACCCAAAAGGCCAGTTTAAGATCTAAGAATAAGGCTAAAATAATAAACACTAATAGAGCACCGTAAAACATGTTCGACAGCATCATGTTCAAACGGCCTTGCAAGTAGTGGGTTAAATCACCCCAGGTATCCAGTTGAATATTGTTCGGTAAGGTTTTTTTTCGTTCAGCGACATAAGCTTTAACTTGCGACGAAATATCTAACGCGTTTTGATCGTCAATACTGGTGATTTCAATCACTGCAGCGGGCTTGCCGTTAAAGCGGGTGTATTCTAAACGCTCTTCAAAATCATCATTAATGGTGGCCACTTGCGGTAGCATAATCCGGCTGCCATCGGCACGGGTCTCTACCACTATTTGGGCAAAATCATCGGCAGTATAAGCTTGGCCTTTAGTCCGCAGAAGAATGTCACCGTCTTGGGCACGAATTGATCCACCAGGCAAATCAATGGATGAGTTTTGAACCGCTAACGCCACTTGGGTGAAAGTAATGCCATATTCGCGCAGTTTGTCTTCAGACAGCTCAATACCAATTTCGTAGTCGCGAACACCAGTGACTTTTGCGCGAGTGACTGCAGGTAAGTCAGTGATGTCGTCTCTGATTGCTTTAGCCATTTCCTTCATGTCATGTAGGCTCATGTCGCCATAGACAGATACCCAAATAACATTGTTTTCTGGCTTTATTTGGTAAATATTAGGTTTTTCGATGTTATCTGGAAAGGTTGCAATAGCATCAATACGCAACTTAGCTTCATCTAGGACTTGCTGAACATCGTAACCGTCTTCAACTTCAATGGTCACCGAGCCCACACTGTCGCTGGCAACTGACGTGACTTTTTTGATGCCGCTAATATCTTGAATTGCTTCTTCGATTTTAATATTAATCCCTTCTTCAATTTCTTGTGGCGCAGCACCTGGATAGGCCACATTAATATTGATGAGGTTTAATTCGAAGGTTGGAAATATTTCTTTATTAATAAGAACGGCACTAAACAAACCGCCAATAAGCAATGCTGCCATGAGTAAGTTGGCCGCGACACTGTTACGAGCAAACCAGGCGATAATTCCTTTATTCGTTTCCATGCTTATTCACCTGCCGTCGGCGCGACTTGGATGTCAGTATCGACTGGAGTGATCTTGCTTTCTTCGCCGAGTACTTTTATTTTCTGACCGGCATTCAAGCTGTTAATACTCGTGGTTGATACGCGCTCATTTGCTTTGAAACTGCCTTGAATATAAATATTGTCAACGTCTGAACGAATAATATTCACAGGGCGTATTTCGATAATATTGTCTGCGCTAACCACTGCTACTTGACCATTGCGCACTACGTGACGCGGCAGCTTTACCACATCATTCACCGTTCGCCCAGTAATCACTGCGTTAACAAAGCTGCCGTATTTTAACGGTAATTGGCCTTCGGTTTTATGGTTACGTAAATACGGGTCATGTATTTCTGCGACCAGATATACCATGCGAGTTTGTTCGTCGATAACGTTTTCGCTGCGAACAATTTCGCCTTGCCAAGTGACTTGCTTGCCGGCTAACAATGCAGTCAATGTGACTGCAGTTTCAGGATTATCAACAGACTCTAAATACGCGAGATCTTCATTTGCTAAAGGCAATCTAATTTCAGCAATACTGGTGTCGTATAGCTCGCCTAAATTAGTTCCTAGTGTAACGTACTGACCTAAGTCAACATTACGCGCCTTAATGATACCGTCAAATGGTGCTCGGATAACGGTGCGGGCTAAGTTTCGTTGTGCACGGGCTAGTGCTGCTTCGGCATATTTAACGTTAGCTTGTTCTTTTTTGAGTTGTGGGATACGTAATCCCAGCTCTGGTGGTAAGCCGTTACCAAAATCTTTAAATTCAATTTTAGCGACTTCGCCGCGGGCTTTTTCTTCATTCAATGCCGCCGTCGCTTGAGCAAGCGTTGCTTCAGCCTGCATGAGGTCGGCTTCATAATCTGACGGCTCTATAATGGCAAGTTGCTCACCTTTTTTAGCCACACCACCAGCAACAAAGTTAGCTGAAATACTGAGTAAGCGTCCTTGAACTTCTGTGACTAACTGGGTTTTATACTTAGGATTCACTACGCCGTATGATGGTAAGTTCAGCGACAAGGTTTGCGGGGTGACGGTTTGCACATTAATAATCGGCACACTGATCACTTCATCTTTTTGTTCAGGGGCTTCTTTGGTGCTGACCAATAATATCGCTGCGGCGGCAAACACGGCGATGATCAATAGCGGTGATAATCTTCTAAGTATGGTTTTTATCATTTCTTTTTGCGTATCCATGCTGAAATAATGCTGAAAGATTGTTAACTACGTTGGCTAACAAGTTTTACTGATTAATATTTTTACTCATTATCTCTAAATTAACAGAGTATGAAGCGTATCTGAATAGCTTAATGTAAATAAAATGTTTCAGGGTTTCATGTTTTTTATCATTTGGTCCCGAAATATCAGTAAATTGATTTTTTTACGGTGTTCGTATCGGGGTATACCATACCATTAAATTTTAAATTGTTATTAATTAGTTGGTTAGGTTGAAATATTTGCCTGGGTGTTTTTTGAGCTGAAATTAACATTTGTTGACACTTTCTTGCTCTATTGCCTCTAGTTAATAATGATATATAACGGTTTAGATATAAAAAAAGCGAATTACAGAGTAATTCGCTTTAATGCTGTCTAGTTAAGGCTGTCGAAGGAAGCCTAGATAAACCTAAATACTACTTTTTCTTGTATTTTTTTGATTTCACTCGAGCATCTTTTGCGTTGGCTTTTTTCTTTCCTGGCACCTTGGCTTCTTTGTGCTTAGGGCGAAGCTCTTCAATAACACGGCGTTTTAGCGGTAGCTCAATGTAGCGTTCAATTTTAGACACTATGCGCATGTCATGGGCTTCAACTAATGAAATGGCAGTGCCCTTTGCACCAGCACGTGCAGTTCGCCCAATGCGATGAACATATGCATCAGCAGAGCGAGGCATGTCAAAGTTAATCACATGAGTAATGTCATCAACATCAATACCGCGAGCTGCAACATCAGTGGCCAATAGCACATTGACCTCGCCTTTAGAGAAACGTCCAAGTGCTTGGAAGCGCTTTTTCTGTTCCATATCGCCGCGCATAAATGCACAAGGGATATTCGCTTTGAGTAATAGGCCTTCAAGGCTGGCAACCATTTCGCGCGTTTTAACAAACACTATGGTGCGTTTAACATTTTCTTGTTGAAGAATATGACACAACAAGGCAAATTTATGAGCTTGATCATCGGCCAAGTGTACCCACTGATGTACTTTGGCTTTTTCACTGCGCGGTGCTTCAACATCGACCATTACGGGATCGTTTAACAATTCACGTGCAAAACGATTGACCCCATTACCTTCAAGCGTGGCAGAGAACAACATATTCTGTTTTCGACCCTGAGCTTCGATGGCAATTGATTGCACGACTGATGAGAACCCCATATCGAGCATGCGGTCAGCTTCATCAATAATTAAAATTTCAACTTCAGTCGCGTCAAATTTATCTTTATCTAAATATTCCATTAATCGACCTGGGGTAGCGATTAATAAATCAACATTGTCTGCAAGAGCTTCTTCTTGTGGGCCATATGGCACACCACCGGTAATAATAACGATGTTGAGATCAAGCCCTGTTGCTAAGTGACTAGCATAACGATGAATTTGACTGGCTAATTCGCGAGTTGGTGTCAGCACTAAAATACGTGCTTGACCCTCAAAACGGCGTGGGAAATCGATAAGATGCTGTAAAGCTGGCAGTAAAAAACTGGCCGTTTTACCGGTGCCTGTTGGCGCACGCGCTAAAATATCCCGCTGATCCATGGCCAATGGAATGGTTTGCTGCTGAATAGTGGTAGGGGTGTTGTGTCCCATGGCCTTGAGTGACTCTAATAAGCTAGGGTCGAGCTGGAAATCTTCAAATTGCATGCGCTGGTCTCGCTGAAAAATAGTTGAGTATTATAGCTGACCTAATGAGTAGGCTAAAGCTTTAAGTAGAATGGGCGGCATAAATCTATCATCGTTTCGCTGTATCGCCCTTGTTTATCGCGGATCGTCATCTGCTGATACTGAGTTTCAACCGGTGGAACAGTCAATATTGGTTGTTCAGTTACCGCTAGGTGATGCTGAATGGCCAATATTGATCGGTTAGCGAGCTTTCCCTCAATGCTAATGATATCAAGTTGCTTGGCAACGAATAGACCATAAGCATTAAGTTGTTGTGTAAAGCTCGCTAAACTTTGTTGCGGTAAAATAACACTTGCAGTGCCCTGGGGAGCAAGTAATTTGCTGATCACGCTTTGTAACTCACCGAAAGACAAGGTGTTCGTGTGTCTTGCGTCTGCTCGAGCGCTATTTTTAGCCTGGGTACCTTGCTCAAAGTAGGGCGGGTTACAAATAATATGATCAAATAATGGCGCCGAATCGTTGAGGTGCTGTAGTTGAAAATCTTGAATTGCACCATGGAAGAGTTGTACCGTTTCAGGCCAAGGGCTTTGTCTAATATTATGTTGGCAAGCATTAGCTGCTGCAGCGTCTATTTCTACAGCAATAATACGGCGGTGTTCAGGACTGCGCTGGGCCGCCATTAGGCTGAGTAGGCCACTTCCTGCACCAATATCAAGAATATTGTTCGACTGTGTTAATTCAGCCCAAGCTCCGAGTAAAACCGCATCTGTACTAACAGCCATACCACATTCTTTATCATCAATATGAAATTGTTTAAACGTAAAAGACATAGATAATTGATTACTCTTTCGGCTGTTTGAATGACTCGGACGAGATCATAACTGCTTTAGTTTTTACTGTCGCGTTTTAATTACCGACCTCTATCGTGGTTGATTTTTTGTTATGTTAATTAACTTAACATTCATAGGTGTGGTGAATATGTGCGCAAGTCTTGCCATAAATAGTAACTAAATCGTTTATTTTGCTTTTATGAGGTGCTGAAGCTTGAGTATTTAAGCGATGTTTGCTATTAGTTTGCGCACTTTTTTAGGCTTAAAGCTGAGTAAAAGGTCTAATTAAGACTGTTTTGACAGGGATGTGATGCTGAGTACTGAGCTAGCGATTTATTTCGTTACTTTCAAAAAAAGTTTTACTATTTTTAAGTGTATTTTTAACTTTACAATTTATTGCTCGTTCAGCTCATCAGTAGCTAATTAAAGCGTAATCAATTAGGTTTGTTAAAAAACATAACAATAAAACGAGGCTAGTAGTGCAAACAACTAAAATGAGTGTAACTGATACGCTAGGGTTAGGCTTTATGACCTTTGCGTTCTTTTTAGGTGCGGGTAACTTAATTTTCCCACCTTTTGCTGGCATGCTTGCTGGCGAGAATATGTCTTTTGCAATGTTTGGATTCTTAATAACTGCAGTAGGAATGCCTTTGATAGGCTTAATCGCCGTGGCGAAAGCCAACGGTAAAGTGATGGCGTTATTACCAGCCTTTGCTGCCACCGCATTAGCAGTGGCGATTTATATTATTATTGGCCCTGCATTTGCCGCCCCGCGTACCGCTTTGGTGGCGTTTGAAATTGGTGCAAGACCGTTTATTAGTCACCCAGATGCATTGATGCTGCTCGGTGGGCAAGAGTTTAATATTGCGCAATTGATTTATACGTTAGTGTTTTTCTCTGTTGTGATGTTTTTATCTTTATTTCCAGGCAAATTACTCGATAGCGTAGGTAAAATACTTACTCCAGTATTAATTATATTATTAGTCGGTTTAGCCAGTTCAGTGATTATTCTCCCCGGTGCAGCGGTAAATTTACCCGTTGGTGAGTATATTAATAATCCATTAACAAAAGGGATAATTGAAGGCTATAACACCATGGATACCCTGGCATCATTGATGTTTGGTATGTTGATTATTGATTTGTTACGCAAAAAAGGTGTTAACGACGCTGCCGATCAAACTAAGTATTTAGTCCGTGCAGCCTTTATTGCTGCTGGTGGTCTCGCGTTTGTGTATGTGTCGCTATTTTACCTAGGTGCATCTGCTGGCGATTTTGCTATTGGCGCAGACAATGGTGGTCAAATTTTAACTAATTATGTCACTTATCATTTTGGCTCAATTGGCACATTAATGTTGTCAACAGTAGTTACGCTAGCATGCTTAACGACTGCGGTTGGTTTAGTCACTGCTTGTTCTGAATTTTTTAACGAGTTAATGCCAAGCTTGTCTTATAAATTGTTGGTCGTTTTGCTCAGTGTGATTTGTGCTACCGTTGCTAACGTTGGGTTAACCCAGTTAATTAGCATTAGTATTCCAGTGCTAATGACCATTTACCCGGTCGCCATAGCCTTGGTATTAGTAACGTTTTTAACGGAGCGTTTTGCGAGACCTGAGTTTTCGCATCGTATTGTGTTAAGTGTTGCACTATTTTTTGGTATTTTTGACGGGTTACAAACCGCTGGTATGGACATGAGTTTCCTTGATTTTATGCCATTGCATGCCGAAGGGATGGCTTGGTTGCTACCCACGGCGTTAACAGCGATAGTGTGTTTGTTTTTACCTAAAAATATGCCTCAAAAAGCCGATATTTAAACTTTAAATAAGTCATAATATACCCATCAATATAACGACGTTATGATAAATTATCTAACGTCGTTTTTTATTATTTATTGGATATTGCTTTGGCCAAACCTGCTTATCAACCGGATCCATTAATTAACCAGTTTCTTGATGATCTATGGTCAACCAAGGGGTTAAGTGACAATACTTTGGTGTCCTATCGTACTGATTTACAACATTTGGATCGTTATGTATCGGCTAAAGGGATCCATTTACTCGATGTTGACCAAGCCCAATTACGCGACTATCTAGCTATGCGCTTTGATAAACAATTTGCCAAAAGCAGTACCGCTAGATTGCTTAGCAGTTTACGGCGTTTTTATGCTTACTTATTAGTGAAGCAAAAAATTAGCCAAGATCCGACCGCATTAATTAAGTCGCCAAAGCTCGCGCGTCAGTTACCTGATACCTTGTCGGAGGCACAAATTGACAGCTTATTATCTGAGCCGAATACCGATGAACCTATTGAGCATCGTGATAAAGCCATGTTGGAACTCTTATATGCAACCGGCTTGCGTGTAACCGAGTTGGTCAGTTTAACCATGGAGCAAATTAGTTTGCGTCAAGGCTTGGTCAGGGTGATGGGTAAAGGCGGCAAAGAGCGCTTAGTTCCTTTAGGTGAGTTGGCTATTTCAGCCGTTGAGCAGTACATCAAGTTTGCTCGTGCTGAGTTATTAAGTATGAAGCAGTCTGATGTACTATTTCCATCACGACGAGGGCAAATGATGACACGGCAAACCTTTTGGCATCGGGTTAAGTTGTATGCTGCAAGGGCGGGCATTAGCTGTCATATATCACCGCATACGTTACGGCATGCTTTTGCTACTCATTTATTGAATCACGGTGCAGATCTTCGAGTTGTCCAACTTTTATTGGGACATAGTGATTTATCCACCACGCAAATATATACTCATGTAGCGAAAGTGCGTTTACAGCAGTTGCATAGCCAGCATCATCCGCGCGGTTGAGTGCGATAATGATCAAATCGTTACATTTTAAGCATGTCAGTCTAGTTGCGTTAACGAAACTAAGTCTGTAAGTTTTATTCACTAAGTCGGGTCTATTGAACTGAACCCGTGCCATTTAGGAATTATCATGAAGTTAACCAAAACATTAGCCCTTGTTGCCAGCCTTGTTATTGCTCCTATTGTGTCAGCTGCACCTGCGACTGATGTCTCAAATGAATCTGCATTAAAGCAAAAGCTTACAGATACCTTGGGTGTCAACGTGTCGTTAATTCAACAATCTCCAATTGATGGTTTATATCAAGTACTAACCGATCGTGGAGTGTTATACGTAACCAAAGATGGCGCTAAGCTGTTTCATGGCAATCTGTATGATATCGACAAAGGGATGAAAAATTTAACCGAGGCTGCATTGGCCGGTCCTCGTATCGAATTGTTGAAACCATTTGAAGATGAGATGTTGGTTTATAAAGCTAAAAATGAGAAACACGTTGTCACTGTGTTTACTGATGTCGATTGTGGTTATTGCCGTAAGCTACACAGTCAGATGCAAGGCTATAATGATTTAGGTATTACTATTCGCTATTTAGCATATCCTCGTGCGGGTATTCCTTCTGCTAATGCTGATGAGATGCAAGCGGTATGGTGTGCTAAAGATCCTCTCAAAGCGATGTCAGAAGCAAAGTCAGGTGGTAAGGTCACTGCCGCGAGTTGTGATATCGATATCGCTGCCCAGTATAAGTTAGGCACATCTTTTGGTATTAACGGTACTCCTGCGTTGATTTTAGAAAATGGTGTTATGGTGCCGGGTTATCAAGCGCCAGCTGACTTATTACGTACGATAGAAGCAAACTTATAAAGCATATTGATAAATCAATGTCGTAAAACGTGTGCTAAAAACGTAAAATTAAGGTGAGCTTAGGCTCACCTTTTTGTTATGCTTATTTCTCATATTACCCGGTTAAGGTTGCCTTTTGTCTCATAGAATAGTCCGACGTCCTCAGGTTGATGATAGCCATTTACCCGCCTCATTATCACCATTATTGAAACAACTTTATGCTCGCCGTGGTGTGACTGAAGACAACTGTGATTTATTACTCAGTAAGTTATTACGCCCCGAGACGATGAAAGGGCTAGCGGAAGCTGCCATTGTCATCGCCGATGCCATTGCTGCTCAGCGGTCGATACTCATAGTTGGGGATTTTGACGCTGATGGTGCTACCTCAACCAGTGTATGTATGTTGGCACTGAAAATGATGGGGGCTCAGCATATTGATTATCTCATTCCAAACCGTTTTGATTATGGCTATGGTTTAAGTCCTGAAATTGTTGCCGTGGCATACTCTAAAAATGCTGATGTATTAATTACTGTTGATAATGGTATCTCTTCGATTGAAGGCGTGGCTGCAGCCAAGTTATTGGGGATGACCGTTGTCGTGACAGATCATCACTTGCCCGGTAATACCTTGCCTAACGCTGATGTTATTGTAAATCCAAACCAGCCAGGGTGTCAGTTTGCCAGTAAGTCTATTGCTGGTGTTGGGGTGGCATTTTATCTTATGTCAGCACTGCGCGCCGAATTAAGGCAACGTAATTGGTATCAACTACAACACATTGTAGAGCCTAATCTCGGCTCATTGTTGGATATTGTCGCTTTAGGGACGGTTGCTGATGTGGTGTCGCTAGACACTAATAATCGTATTTTAGTCAATGCAGGTTTACAGCGTGTCAGAAGTGGTCGTTGTCGTGTCGGTATTACTACTTTACTTGAAGTGGCAAAACGTAGCCCTGAAAAGATGGTTGCCGCCGATTTTGGCTTTGCGGTGGGCCCCAGATTAAATGCTGCTGGTCGTTTGGATGAAATGGCTTTAGGGGTTGAGATCTTACTGTGTGAAGACATCATGCTTGCAAGAAGAATGGCTGCCGAATTAGATGGCTTGAACCAAGAGCGCCGTGAACTTGAAACGGGTATGCAGCAAGAGGCATTAAAGAGTCTATCGAAAGTATCACTAAATGAGGATCATTTACCTTGGGGGATTGCTATCTTTCAGGATGATTGGCATCAAGGGGTAATTGGTATTTTGGCCTCACGGATTAAGGATCGCTATCATCGGCCGGTTATTGCTTTTGCTGATGCCGGTGATGGGACGATTAAAGGCTCGGCTCGTTCAATTAAAGGCTTGCACATGCGCGATGTGCTCGAGCGTATCAATAGCCTTTATCCAGGGATGATAACTAAATTTGGCGGCCATGCGATGGCGGCAGGACTCTCGTTAAAAGCTGATGTGTTTGAACTCTTTACCCAAGCCTTTGATGATGCAGTAAGGGAGGTATTAGATTATGAGCAACTCACAGGAGAGCTTCTATCTGATGGTGAGTTACCGAGTGATTTAATGACGCTCGATATGGCCTTTTTATTACGTAATGCTGGGCCTTGGGGCCAGTCATTTGAAGAGCCGCTATTTGATGGCATGTTTAATGTTGTCCAGCAGCGTATCGTCGGCGAGAAACATTTAAAGCTATTATTAGAGACGCAGTGTGGCAGCACTATGTTAGATGCAATTGCCTTTAATGTGGACTTAGCCATATGGCCAGATGCAACGATTAAACATGCTCGCGTGGTTTATAAGCTTGATGTGAATGAGTTTAGAGGTAACCAAACCGTGCAGTTAATGGTGGATTACATTGAACCCTTGTGATCGCAATTTAATTGTTATTTAGATTAAAGTTTTAGGTTTGTTCTGTGTTCTAAGAGCAACAGCACTGTAGCGTTAACTTGTCGATACAACTAAAACAAAAAGGCCTCGCAATGCGAGGCCTTTTTGTTAAATCTTATAAAGTTATTTGGTACAGGTGAGAGGACTTGAACCTCCACGCCCTTGCGAGCATCAGCACCTGAAGCTGACGTGTCTACCAATTCCACCACACCTGCAAAACATGTATCGCGAAATAACTTTATTTTTATTAGTCGCAGTAGCCACCAATATCAATATGGTGCCCGAACCCGGAATCGAACCAGGGACACGAGGATTTTCAATCCTCTGCTCTACCGACTGAGCTATTCGGGCGACGGACGCAATTTAAAGGATTTTGACCTGTTGAGTCAACTTGTTTTTAATGTTTTTATCAAAATTTGTTTCGTTTGAACGTATTTTGGTCGTATCGAATATTATTCGGCCAAAGCATCGTATTGTAATCAATACTGCATTTCATGATGGTTAGTGGATTAAATGATGTTAAGGTGCCTTTTTTACCCGTGTCATCAGCACGCAAAGTAAAAATACCGTTAACTATGTAGCGATGAGATCTGCTGATATTGTTGAGTTAGGTATAAAAAAACGCTCCTAGGAGCGTTTAATACTAAATACCAGTTGCTGTCATTTGACTAGTTAGATACAAGCTCATTATTTGGAAAGTTAGCTTTCATTACTGTTTTGACGTTTTGTTGAAGCTTTTCCTGACCTAGCTCCTCATACGCTTGAGCCATAATTTCTAATGCTCGTTCGGTTGAAGGCGTTCCTGGAAACTTCTCCATCACTGATTGAGCACGAACAGCAGCAGCACTCCATGCATTCATTTTAATATAATATTCAGCAACTTGGATAGAATATTTAGCTAAACGGTTCTTTAAGAACTGCATACGTTGTTGTGCATCAGCAGAATACTTACTGTCTGGATACGATTTAATCAATCTATCGAAATCTTTAAATGCATCTTGGGCATATTTAGGATCACGATCGGTACGATCAATATTCATTAAATCGTGAAATAAGTAATTATCTGCCTGCATATTCGTTAAACCACGCATATAATAGACGTAATCTATATTAGGATGCGTTGGATTGAGGCGTAAAAAGCGATCAATATTGGCAAGTCCTGATGCAGCATCATCCATTTTGTAATACGCATAAATCAAGTCTAATTGAACTTGAGTTTTGTGCGGACCAAATGGAAAACGAGAGTCCAATGCTTCAAGTGAACGGACGGCTTTAGAGTAATTACCTAATTCCATTGACGTTCTTGCTTGAGAATACAGGACCTCAGGTGATGCTTTACTGGCAACATCATCGTCTTCAGGACTGCTACTACAGGCTGTTATAGCCAGTGAAAGTAATACTAGGGCGGCACCTTTGGCAATTTTATTCATACTTGAATTTAATTCTTTTTAAGTTGTTGTTAAGAATTTTTCCATTTCACGGTAAAATAGAAAACATCCGATTGTAACAGATAGCACATTCACTTTGGACCCCTAAACTGGGGTACGGTTCCTATGACACAAGAGATTAATCTAAAAAGCGAGATAACAGCAACACAAACTGGTCTGAGATTAGACCAAGCATTAGCTGGTTTGTTCCCTGACTACTCGCGCACACGCATCAAGGAATGGATCCTATCTGGTGCAATTACTGTTGACGGTATCACAGTCGACAAGCCACGGGAAAAGGTTTTCGAAACTCAACTGATTGAAGTGACCGCCACTCTTGAAGAAGAAGTGCGTGCACAAGCGCAAAAAATCGATCTCGATATTATTTATGAAGATGATCATATTATCGTGGTTAATAAGCAAGCAGGTTTAGTTGTGCATCCTGGTGCGGGCAATGCCGACGGCACATTGATGAATGCACTGTTGCATCATTGTCCTAGTATCGAGCTCGTTCCACGCGCTGGTATCGTGCACCGTTTAGATAAAGACACCACTGGGCTAATGGTTGTAGCCAAAACGGTTGAAGCGCAAACGCATTTAGTTGCCGCATTACAAGCTCGCGATATTGTTCGTGAATACGAAGCGATTGTATTGGGCACTATGACTGCTGGTGGCACGGTTGATGAACCTATCGAGCGTCATGCTACTCGACGTACTCAAATGGCAGTGATCCATGGTGGTCGCCCATCGGTGACTCATTACCGTGTTGCTGAAAAATTCCGTGCTCATACTCGTTTACGTTTACGTTTGGAATCTGGTCGTACACATCAAATTCGTGTTCATATGGCGCATATTGGTCATGAGTTAGTTGGCGATCCTGTTTATGGTGGTCGTCCCCGCCCACCTAAGTCAGCTAGCCCTGAGTTTTTTGAATTACTCAAAGGTTTTAAGCGTCAAGCTTTACACGCGGTGCGTTTAGAACTTGCTCATCCGTTTACCTGTGAAATCATGACTTGGCATGCGCCTATTCCTGATGACATGGTTGAGCTGACAAAAGCACTACGAGTTGACACTGAGCTTAACCCGATAGTCTATTTATAATGCTTAAGCACGATTGGCCAATACCTGAAAATGTTGCCATTGCGATAACAAATCGCTTTGGTGGTGTTAGTGTTAGCCCTTTTGATAGTTTAAATTTAGGCTTACATGTAGGCGACAAGCCTCAAGATGTATTGACTAATCGTGCGATATTAAGTCAGCAATTTGCATTACCGGCAGAGCCTACTTGGCTCGAGCAAGTTCATGGTACTAACATTGTCGAACTTCAAACATTGACGGCTGATAGTGTTTTAACCTTTGCCGATGGCAGTTACAGTAATCAGTTTGGTCATGTGTGTGCGGTAATGACGGCGGATTGTTTACCGATATTATTATGTAATCAACAGGGCACTGAAGTTGCTGCTGTTCATGCTGGTTGGCGTGGCTTGTGTGAGGGAGTAATCGAGCAAGCATTAGCGATGTTTCAGTCTCCAGCGGCAACATTAATCGCTTACTTTGGACCAGCAATTGGCCCTAGTGCATTTGAAGTGGGTAGTGAAGTGCGCGATGCTTTTATGAGTAAAGATCCACAGGCTTCAAAGTGCTTTGTTCCTCATAACACCAAATATTTCGGAGATTTAGTCGGATTAGCTAAGTTGCGCTTATCTGCAGCTGGTGTACATCAAACCTATAATGCCGATGTTTGTACCTTTGCAGATCCACATTTTTTTTCCTATCGCCGCGATCAGCAAACAGGTCGAATGGCATCATTAATTTGGCTTAAATCTTAGCCTGCTATTATTGACAGTATCCAAGTCTAAAAAATAATCGATTTGTTGATCTAGATTAAGTTTTAACCTTGAATTTACATTAAATGGCCCCATCTTTAAGTTAACAAATTATTCGTTTCTGAATTAATTTCCCATTTTATCAGTATCAGATTCCTAGGAGGTTGTATGAGACTCGATCGTATGACTAATAAGTTTCAAATTGCCATTTCTGATGCCCAATCATTAGCATTGGGGCGCGACCATCAATTTATTGAACCTATTCATTTAATGATGGCACTATTAAATCAAGATTCTGGCTCTATTCATTCTCTACTCACTCAAGCGGGCATTCGCGTAAGCGCGCTTCGCTCTGCAATTAGCCAAGACTTAGAGCGTTTACCGCAAGTTGAAGGCACGGGTGGGGATGTCCAGTTGGCGCAAGGATTAATTCGATTACTTAACCTGTGCGACAAACTAGCCCAAAAACGTAAAGATAAATATATTTCATCAGAACTCTTTGTTTTGGCTGCATTGGAAAATAACGATCCGCTTGCCAAAGCCTTAAAAGATTCTGGTGCGACTAAAGAATTAATGGAAAAAACCATTGAAGATATGCGCGGTGGACAGAAAGTCGATGATCCTAATGCAGAAGATCAACGTCAAGCACTGAAAAAGTTTACCGTTGATTTAACCGAACGCGCAGAACAAGGTAAATTAGACCCTGTTATTGGCCGTGACGAAGAAATCCGCCGCACGATCCAAGTTTTACAACGCCGTTCTAAAAATAACCCCGTACTTATTGGTGAGCCCGGTGTAGGTAAAACGGCTATTGTCGAAGGCTTAGCACAACGCATTGTTAATGGTGAAGTCCCTGAAGGGATTAAAAATAAACGGGTATTATCATTAGACATGGGTTCGTTAATAGCGGGTGCCAAATATCGCGGTGAATTTGAAGAACGCCTAAAAGCGGTATTAAATGAACTCTCTCAAGAAGAAGGCCAAGTCATTCTCTTTATTGATGAGCTGCATACCATGGTCGGAGCAGGTAAAGGTGAGGGGGCAATGGATGCGGGTAATATGCTCAAACCTGCATTAGCACGCGGTGATTTACATTGTGTCGGTGCAACAACTCTGGATGAATATCGTCAATATATTGAAAAAGATGCAGCACTAGAACGTCGCTTTCAAAAAGTGATTGTTGATGAGCCCAGTGTTGAAGACACTATTGCTATTTTACGTGGTTTAAAAGAGCGCTACGAATTACATCACCATGTGGAAATTACCGATCCTGCCATTGTAGCCGCGGCAACTATGTCACATCGTTATATTTCTGATCGAAAACTACCCGATAAAGCCATCGACTTAATTGATGAAGCTGCGTCGAGTATTAGAATGCAAATTGACTCTAAACCTGAAGCTCTCGATCGATTAGAGCGTCGTGCTATTCAGCTTAAATTAGAAGAGCAGGCGTTAAGTAAAGAGTCTGATGAGGCCAGCCGTAAACGTCTCGAGTTTTTGCAACTTGAGTTAAGAGACGTTGCAAGTAAAGCGGCTGAGATGAATGAAATTTGGCATACCGAAAAAGCTGCATTAGCGGGAACCCAACACATTAAAGCCGATTTAGAACAGGCAAGAATGGACTTAGAAGTGGCTAGGCGTGCGGGTGATTTAACGCGGATGTCAGAATTGCAGTATGGACGGATCCCTGAACTTGAAAAACAGTTAGATTTAGCCTCACAGGCTGAAATGCAAGACATGACATTGCTGCGCAATAAAGTGACCGATGTTGAAATTGCCGAAGTGTTATCAAAAGCTACCGGTATACCGGTATCAAAAATGCTTGAAGGTGAACGAGAAAAGCTATTGCACATGGAAGATGCGCTTCATCATCGTGTTATTGGTCAAAATGAAGCTGTTGATGCAGTCGCTAATGCCATTCGTCGAAGTCGTGCAGGACTTGCTGATCCTCAACGTCCAATCGGCTCGTTTTTATTTCTTGGTCCAACCGGAGTCGGTAAAACTGAGTTGTGCAAAGCATTAGCCAAGTTTTTGTTTGATACTGAGTCAGCCTTAGTGCGTATTGATATGTCTGAGTTTATGGAAAAGCACACAGTCTCTCGTCTAGTTGGTGCACCTCCAGGTTATGTTGGCTATGAAGAAGGTGGATATTTAACCGAAACCGTTCGACGTAAACCTTACTCAGTCATTTTGTTAGATGAAGTTGAGAAAGCACATCCAGACGTATTTAATGTATTACTGCAAGTCTTAGATGATGGTCGGTTAACCGACGGCCAAGGCAGAACGGTTGACTTTAAAAACACTGTTATCATTATGACCTCAAATCTCGGTTCAGATATTATCCAAGAGGGTTTTGGTCATACAAGTTATGAGGATATGAAAGCGGGAGTCATGAATGTGGTAATGCAGAGTTTTCGTCCTGAGTTTTTAAATCGCATCGATGAGTCTGTGGTATTCCATCCCTTAGATGCAGAAAACATTAAACACATTGCCAGTATTCAATTCGAGTTACTGCGCAAGCGTTTGATTGAAAAAGAGTTCGATATAGAGTTATCTGATGACGCATTATCTTTAATTGCTGAAGCTGGATTTGATCCTGTATATGGTGCAAGGCCATTAAAACGAGCATTGCAACAAGAAGTAGAAAATCCTTTAGCGCAAAAACTACTTCGCGGCCAATTACTGCCAGGTAAAATGATTAAAGTCGTTGTGGAAGATGGCAAGCTAGCCTTCATTCAATAAGACTCGCTAACCTGGACATCTAAAGTGGTTATAACAAAGGGAGCATTTGCTCCCTTTTTCGATTATTGACTCTGACAAAATAAGCTGACTCGCTCGGTATTTTCGGCTATTGCAGCTTGTCTTTGCTCTTCCGTCATCGCAACAGTCTCACCAGTGTCTTTATTTTGTTGATTTAACTTGCTGTGAGTCTGTAACACACTGAGGCTATGTTTAGCATTTTCACAGATATCTTTGGCTTGTTGCTTATCTTTTTCGTTGATAATTTTTGCCGATTTCTCTAGTTCAGTCTCAACCTTAGTAGAAGATTTTTTTTGGGGCACATAAGTGCCAATTTTTGCGGGTTCCATATCTTCAGTATAAATTTTGCGAGCATCTACATTTGAGGGTTGTTGCTGACTGTAATGTACAACTCCAGCATCATCTACCCAAGTGTAAATAGTCCCTGCTAATAAGGATGTGCTAAATGCTAAAGCGGCTAAACTGATAACTAAACGCATAATTCCCATTTGAGTATCCTAGAGCTAATTGACGTTATGCTTGAACGTTTCAAAAATATGCTATCTTTGAGTATAAATCCAACATCTGCAACGATAGTGTATAAAGTGTATGCAAAATTCACCCAATCACCCAGTAAAAAATAAAGGTATTTACTTATTACCTAACTTATTTACCACAGCTGGATTGTTTTCCGGTTTCTATGCTGTCATTTCATCTATGAATGGTCACTTCGAGTCTGCTGCTATTGCTATCTTTATTGCCATGATTTGTGACGGACTTGATGGCAGGGTTGCCAGGCTAACAAATACTCAAAGTGATTTTGGTGCTGAATATGATAGCTTGGCCGATATGGTCTCATTTGGCATGGCTCCAGCTATTCTTGTCTACAACTGGGCTTTACAGGATTTAGGTAAAATAGGTTGGTTAGCGGCATTTATCTATTGTGCATGCGCAGCATTAAGATTAGCTCGATTTAATACTCAGGTTGGTGTTGCTGACAAACGATTTTTTCAAGGCCTTGCCAGTCCAGCTGCTGCGGCATTAATTGCTGGCAGTATTTGGAGTGGATCCGAATATAAGCTCGATCCTACAGACATAAATTATCTCGCGGCATTAATAACGACAATGACTGGACTGCTCATGGTCAGTAATTTTCGCTATCACTCGTTTAAGGAAGTTGATTGGCGAGGAAAAGTGAATTTTGTCGTGATGTTATTGGTGGTGGGGGTATTCGTCATTATCTCTGTTGAACCTGCTATTATCCTTTGCCTTGGTTTCTATATATATGCACTATCTGGTCCTGTGATTACTATTAACACCATAAAGAAGTTAAAAGTAGCGCACATGGTTGGTGATGAGCCGATCGCACCAGACCTACAACAAACCCCAATTCCAGATTCGTCTAATGACATCACTCACGCAGGTGGTAATAGTCATAATGCAAATAAGAAAAGTGAAACTTAGAATACACTCAATTATTAGCATAGTGCTTATCAACAGGGTTCACCGTTATTGCTAATAGGTATAAAGAGTAAAGCCAGCTAACATTTTCTCGCAAAACTGAATAAAATGATGTCTTTTTCGTCCAATCCTTAAAGTTTGTACTATAGTTTTTATCCCTATTAGTATTAAAAGCGGATCTGGGTGATTGCAAGGTTCCAGTTACTAATAGCTATTTTGCATAAAAATAAACCTCATTGAATGATTTTAGTACTGCGTTGTTTGAATAGTGTTCGGTTGAATGCGGTTTTGCTAAAAACGTTTAAAAAGGCCTTGCACAAAATCTTGTGGTGCCTATAATGCGCATCCACTGACACGGCAGACAGCGAAAGCAGTCACCGAGTTGGGTTGAGTTAAGTGGTTCAAAGCACTGGATTCAAGGCGAAAAGAAAGTTTGAAAAAACACTTGACGCCGACACGGGAAAGCGTAGAATACGCAGCCCAAGCCAACGACCTAGCGTCTTACGGCGATGTCTGAAAAATCGACATCACGTTCTTTAACAATCTAAACAAGAAATCTGTGTGGACATTCACAGGTATTGAGTTATTCGAAATTGTCTTCTGTTCTTCGGAATGTTGGCAATCAAAAAATTTAAACTCAATGCAACGATGAGTGTTCATAGTAATATGTACAAAGACTTATTTCGCTTCGGTGAGATAAGCAATCAGAATTCATTGAGCCGAATCGTAAGATTCAAAAAACTTTAATTGAAGAGTTTGATCATGGCTCAGATTGAACGCTGGCGGCAGGCCTAACACATGCAAGTCGAGCGGTAACACAAGGGAGCTTGCTCCTGAGGTGACGAGCGGCGGACGGGTGAGTAATGCCTAGGGATCTGCCCAGTCGAGGGGGATAACAGTTGGAAACGACTGCTAATACCGCATACGCCCTACGGGGGAAAGGAGGGGACCTTCGGGCCTTCCGCGATTGGATGAACCTAGGTGGGATTAGCTAGTTGGTGAGGTAATGGCTCACCAAGGCGACGATCCCTAGCTGTTCTGAGAGGATGATCAGCCACACTGGGACTGAGACACGGCCCAGACTCCTACGGGAGGCAGCAGTGGGGAATATTGCACAATGGGGGAAACCCTGATGCAGCCATGCCGCGTGTGTGAAGAAGGCCTTCGGGTTGTAAAGCACTTTCAGTAGGGAGGAAAGGTGATGTGTTAATAGCACATTGCTGTGACGTTACCTACAGAAGAAGGACCGGCTAACTCCGTGCCAGCAGCCGCGGTAATACGGAGGGTCCGAGCGTTAATCGGAATTACTGGGCGTAAAGCGTGCGCAGGCGGTTTGTTAAGCCAGATGTGAAATCCCCGGGCTCAACCTGGGAATTGCATTTGGAACTGGCGAACTAGAGTCTTGTAGAGGGGGGTAGAATTCCAGGTGTAGCGGTGAAATGCGTAGATATCTGGAGGAATACCGGTGGCGAAGGCGGCCCCCTGGACAAAGACTGACGCTCATGCACGAAAGCGTGGGGAGCAAACAGGATTAGATACCCTGGTAGTCCACGCCGTAAACGATGTCTACTCGGAGTTTGGTGACTTAGTCACTGGGCTCCCAAGCTAACGCATTAAGTAGACCGCCTGGGGAGTACGGCCGCAAGGTTAAAACTCAAATGAATTGACGGGGGCCCGCACAAGCGGTGGAGCATGTGGTTTAATTCGATGCAACGCGAAGAACCTTACCTACTCTTGACATCCACAGAAGAGACCAGAGATGGACTTGTGCCTTCGGGAACTGTGAGACAGGTGCTGCATGGCTGTCGTCAGCTCGTGTTGTGAAATGTTGGGTTAAGTCCCGCAACGAGCGCAACCCCTATCCTTATTTGCCAGCACGTAATGGTGGGAACTCTAGGGAGACTGCCGGTGATAAACCGGAGGAAGGTGGGGACGACGTCAAGTCATCATGGCCCTTACGAGTAGGGCTACACACGTGCTACAATGGCGTATACAGAGGGTTGCAAAGCCGCGAGGTGGAGCTAATCTCACAAAGTACGTCGTAGTCCGGATCGGAGTCTGCAACTCGACTCCGTGAAGTCGGAATCGCTAGTAATCGTGGATCAGAATGCCACGGTGAATACGTTCCCGGGCCTTGTACACACCGCCCGTCACACCATGGGAGTGGGCTGCAAAAGAAGTGGGTAGTTTAACCTTCGGGAGAACGCTCACCACTTTGTGGTTCATGACTGGGGTGAAGTCGTAACAAGGTAGCCCTAGGGGAACCTGGGGCTGGATCACCTCCTTACCTATACGACTAACTCAATACCTAAA
>NZ_JACJFJ010000003.1:0-3227 GCF_014164545.1 Shewanella sp. SG41-3 | reverse complement strand
TCTTTAACAATTTGGAAAGCTGATAGTACTAACTAAAGGCGCATGGATGATGATTCGTTGTCGTTTGTGTGATTACGTTAGTGCGAAAAACGTTAATGCGAAAGCATTAACACTTGAGTTCTCAACACACTGTTTAAGTGTCTTGAATATTCTAAAAAACTAAGGCGAGTCCACTTCCTACCCGGAGGTGAGACAAGTAAAAACCAGCTGGTCATGATATGACCCAGAGTTCACGTAAGTGAAACTCATTTGGGTTGTATGGTTAAGTGACCAAGCGTATACGGTGGATGCCTTGGCAGTCAGAGGCGATGAAGGACGTAATAACTTGCGAAAAGCGTTGGCGAGCTAGTAATAAGCATTTGAGCTAACGATATCCGAATGGGGAAACCCACATGCATAAGCATGTATCACAACATGAATACATAGTGTTGTGAGGCAAACCCGGGGAACTGAAACATCTAAGTACCCGGAGGAAAAGAAATCAACCGAGATTCCCCTAGTAGCGGCGAGCGAACGGGGATTAGCCCTTAAGTCTATGGGGTGTTAGTGGAATGAGTTGGAAAGCTCAGCGGCACAGGGTGATAGCCCCGTACACGAAAACTAACCATAGATGAAAACGAGTAAGGCGGGACACGTGACATCCTGTTTGAATATGGGGGGACCATCCTCCAAGGCTAAATACTCCTGACTGACCGATAGTGAACCAGTACCGTGAGGGAAAGGCGAAAAGAACCCCTGTGAGGGGAGTGAAATAGAACCTGAAACCGTGTACGTACAAGCAGTGGGAGCGGTTCTTGAGACCGTGACTGCGTACCTTTTGTATAATGGGTCAGCGACTTACATTTTGTAGCGAGGTTAAGCGAATAGCGGAGCCGTAGGGAAACCGAGTGTTAACTGCGCGTTTAGTTGCAAGGTGTAGACCCGAAACCGAGTGATCTAGCCATGGGCAGGTTGAAGGTTGAGTAACATCAACTGGAGGACCGAACCGACTTATGTTGAAAAATGAGCGGATGACTTGTGGCTGGGGGTGAAAGGCCAATCAAACTCGGAGATATCTGGTTCTCCTCGAAAGCTATTTAGGTAGCGCCTCGAGCGAATACCATTGGGGGTAGAGCACTGTTAAGGCTAGGGGGTCATCCCGACTTACCAACCCTTTGCAAACTCCGAATACCAATGAGTACTACTCGGGAGACAGACAGCGGGTGCTAACGTCCGTTGTCAAAAGGGAAACAACCCAGACCGTCAGCTAAGGTCCCAAAGTGTATGTTAAGTGGGAAACGATGTGGGAAGGCTTAGACAGCTAGGATGTTGGCTTAGAAGCAGCCATCATTTAAAGAAAGCGTAATAGCTCACTAGTCGAGTCGGCCTGCGCGGAAGATTTAACGGGGCTAAACATACCACCGAAGCTACGGGTGCATTTCATTAGAAGTGCGCGGTAGAGGAGCGTTCTGTAAGCGGTTGAAGGTGAAGGGGTAACCCACACTGGACGTATCAGAAGTGCGAATGCTGACATGAGTAACGATAAAGGGAGTGAAAAACTCCCTCGCCGGAAGACCAAGGGTTCCTGTCCAACGTTAATCGGGGCAGGGTGAGTCGACCCCTAAGGTGAGGCCGAAAGGCGTAATCGATGGGAAACAGATTAATATTTCTGTACTTCCGCTAACTGCGATGGAGAGACGGAGAAGGCTAGGCTAGCGCGGCGTTGGTAGTCCGCGTTTAAGGTGGTAGGTTGAATTCTTAGGCAAATCCGGGAATTCGTACTTTAATGTACAGGCTGAGAGCTGATGACGAGTCACTAAGGTGATGAAGTAGTTGATGCCATGCTTCCAGGAAAATCTTCTAAGCTTCAGGTTAGCGGGAATCGTACCCCAAACCGACACAGGTGGTCGGGTAGAGAATACCAAGGCGCTTGAGAGAACTCGGCTGAAGGAACTAGGCAAAATGGTACCGTAACTTCGGGAGAAGGTACGCTCCTGTTGGTGATGAGACTTGCTCTCTAAGCTGACGGGAGTCGCAGATACCAGGTGGCTGCAACTGTTTATCAAAAACACAGCACTGTGCAAAATCGCAAGATGACGTATACGGTGTGACGCCTGCCCGGTGCCGGAAGGTTAATTGATTGGGTTATCTTCGGAGAAGCTCATGATCGAAGCCCCGGTAAACGGCGGCCGTAACTATAACGGTCCTAAGGTAGCGAAATTCCTTGTCGGGTAAGTTCCGACCTGCACGAATGGCGTAATGATGGCCACGCTGTCTCCAGCCGAGACTCAGTGAAGTTGAAATTGCGGTGAAGATGCCGTATACCCGCGGCTAGACGGAAAGACCCCGTGAACCTTTACTATAGCTTGGCACTGAACATTGAACCTACATGTGTAGGATAGGTGGGAGACTTTGAAGCTTGGACGCTAGTCTGAGTGGAGTCAATCTTGAAATACCACCCTTGTAGTTTTGATGTTCTAACTCTGGCCCCTTATCGGGGTTGAGGACAGTGCCTGGTGGGTAGTTTGACTGGGGCGGTCTCCTCCCAAAGAGTAACGGAGGAGCACGAAGGTTGGCTAAGTACGGTCGGACATCGTACGGTTAGTGCAATGGCATAAGCCAGCTTAACTGCGAGACATACACGTCGAGCAGGTACGAAAGTAGGTCATAGTGATCCGGTGGTTCTGAATGGAAGGGCCATCGCTCAACGGATAAAAGGTACTCCGGGGATAACAGGCTGATACCGCCCAAGAGTTCATATCGACGGCGGTGTTTGGCACCTCGATGTCGGCTCATCACATCCTGGGGCTGAAGTCGGTCCCAAGGGTATGGCTGTTCGCCATTTAAAGTGGTACGCGAGCTGGGTTCAGAACGTCGTGAGACAGTTCGGTCCCTATCTGCCGTGGGCGTTGGATGATTGAGGGGAGCTGCTCCTAGTACGAGAGGACCGGAGTGGACGAACCGCTGGTGTTTGGGTTGTCATGCCAATGGCATTGCCCAGTAGCTACGTTCGGAATCGATAACCGCTGAAAGCATCTAAGCGGGAAGCGAGCCCCAAGATGAGTCATCCCTAGAGCTTTAAGCTCTCTAAAGGGCCGTAGGAGACTACTACGTTGATAGGCAAGGTGTGTAAGCGTTGTGAGGCGTTGAGCTAACTTGTACTAATGACCCGTGAGGCTTAACCATACAACCCAGATGGGTTTTACTGATACGACTTAGTATTAGAATAAAGCGCTTAAGCAGTGCGA
>NZ_JACJFJ010000039.1:0-298 GCF_014164545.1 Shewanella sp. SG41-3 | reverse complement strand
CATTTCTGCTAGGGCTTTCATCTTAAGTTGGCGGAGCGGACGGGACTCGAACCCGCGACCCCCGGCGTGACAGGCCGGTATTCTAACCAACTGAACTACCGCTCCTTTAGCAAATTGCTTACGCACTATGCTAAATCTTTTTAAGTCACTGATATGTCACTATCAGGAGACTTCTCTTTCGTAAAAGAGAAATTAGGCGCCTGGAAATGACCTACTCTCGCATGGGGAGACCCCACACTACCATCGGCGATACTGTGTTTCACTTCTGAGTTCGGAATGGGATCAGGTGGTGCCACAG
>NZ_JACJFJ010000038.1:0-299 GCF_014164545.1 Shewanella sp. SG41-3 | reverse complement strand
TTGAGAACTCAAGTGTTAATGCTTTCGCATTAACGTTTTTCGCACTAACGTAATCACACAAACGACAACGAATCATCATCCATGCGCCTTTAGTTAGTACTATCAGCTTTCCAAATTGTTAAAGAGCGGGCTTAAAAAAGCCAAAGATAAAATTTCGTTTATCTTTGGCATCTCTAACCTATGCATAAGCTTATCGTCATGATAAGTGTAAATGGTGGAGCTATGCGGGATCGAACCGCAGACCTCCTGCGTGCAAGGCAGGCGCTCTCCCAGCTGAGCTATAGCCCCATTTACATGCA
>NZ_JACJFJ010000037.1:0-302 GCF_014164545.1 Shewanella sp. SG41-3 | reverse complement strand
GACTGGGGTGAAGTCGTAACAAGGTAGCCCTAGGGGAACCTGGGGCTGGATCACCTCCTTACCTATACGACTAACTCAATACCTAAAGTGCAGCGATGCATGTGAGTGTTCACACAGATTACTTGTTAACTTCTTCGGAAGGTGAGTAAAACACACCGCAAGCCGGTTAAGTGTTGTTCTTTAACAATTTGGAAAGCTGATAGTACTAACTAAAGGCGCATGGATGATGATTCGTTGTCGTTTGTGTGATTACGTTAGTGCGAAAAACGTTAATGCGAAAGCATTAACACTTGAGTTCTCAA
>NZ_JACJFJ010000036.1:0-314 GCF_014164545.1 Shewanella sp. SG41-3 | reverse complement strand
GTTATGTTGCACGATGAAAATTAAACAGATTGCCATTGCCACAATTTTGCATTTTATAACTCTCGTTATTTTCGGGTTTCTGAGTTTAGGTGCAACTATGGGGCTTGGATTTAAAGATGAGTTAACACTCTTCGATGAGATTTATAAGTTTGTTTCATTAAATGGTATGAAAATCCTCTCTGGCTATGCGTGGGTCTTGTTTCAATATTTTAATGATTTACATATTGTACTTCAGTCGTTAGTTCTATTTTTAAACAGTTTAACTCAAGGTGTTTTGTTCCTTTTCCTGTATGGTAAGTGGTCAACTAGAAAAG
>NZ_JACJFJ010000035.1:0-344 GCF_014164545.1 Shewanella sp. SG41-3 | reverse complement strand
TAACGTATCAACTGTGTCCCATTCGTCTAGAGGCCTAGGACACCGCCCTTTCACGGCGGTAACAGGGGTTCGAATCCCCTATGGGATACCATATTTAAGATGGTTGAACATGATTCGAAACTGTTTTTTAGAAAAAGTGTTTAATGATCTACATAGCACTGGTGTTTAGCCTACAGACACCAATGAGTATTCACTCGATGCAGAGTATAACGTATCAAATGTGTCCCATTCGTCTAGAGGCCTAGGACACCGCCCTTTCACGGCGGTAACAGGGGTTCGAATCCCCTATGGGATACCATATTTAAGATGGTTGAACATGATTCGAAACTGTTGTTTTAGAAAAA
>NZ_JACJFJ010000034.1:0-345 GCF_014164545.1 Shewanella sp. SG41-3 | reverse complement strand
TTTTTCTAAAACAACAGTTTCGAATCATGTTCAACCATCTTAAATATGGTATCCCATAGGGGATTCGAACCCCTGTTACCGCCGTGAAAGGGCGGTGTCCTAGGCCTCTAGACGAATGGGACACAGTTGATACGTTATACTCTGTATCGAGTGAATACTCATTGGTGTCTGTAGGCTAAACACCAGTGCTATGTAGATCATCAAACACTTTTTCTAAAACAACAGTTTCGAATCATGTTCAACCATCTTAAATATGGTATCCCATAGGGGATTCGAACCCCTGTTACCGCCGTGAAAGGGCGGTGTCCTAGGCCTCTAGACGAATGGGACACAGTTGATACGTTA
>NZ_JACJFJ010000033.1:0-390 GCF_014164545.1 Shewanella sp. SG41-3 | reverse complement strand
CATAAGCTTATCGTCATGATAAGTGTAAATGGTGGAGCTATGCGGGATCGAACCGCAGACCTCCTGCGTGCAAGGCAGGCGCTCTCCCAGCTGAGCTATAGCCCCATTTACATGCAGTTGAGATTTTACGTTTACCTTCAATGAAGGTCTCACCAAAAAATTGGTTTGCCAATCGTTTCTAATCAAGGCAGTTGATAGCAACATTTAGTAGACTAAATGAGTCATCATCCAACGTAGAGTAGGAAAGATTGGTGGGTCAGAGTGGACTTGAACCACCGACCTCACCCTTATCAGGGGTGCGCTCTAACCAGCTGAGCTACAGACCCAACGTAATTTCTCTTTCTTCTATCAAGTAATCTGTGTGAACACTCACATGCATCGCTGCACTTT
>NZ_JACJFJ010000032.1:0-507 GCF_014164545.1 Shewanella sp. SG41-3 | reverse complement strand
TTTTTATTCTATTGATTAAAGAAATGGTTGCGGGAGTAGGACTTGAACCTACGACCTTCGGGTTATGAGCCCGACGAGCTACCAACTGCTCCATCCCGCGTCCGATAAAACGCTATCAATTGTTTTTATTCTATTGATTAAAGAAATGGTTGCGGGAGTAGGACTTGATAAAAAACTACGACCTTCGACTCTTTATTATAAAAAGCTGAGCCCGACAAGCTATCAACTGCTCTATCCTGTGTCCGAAAACACTATCAATTATTTTTATTCTATTGATTAAGAAATGGTTGCGGGAGTAGGACTTGAACCTACGACCTTCGGGTTATGAGCCCGACGAGCTACCAACTGCTCCATCCCGCGTCCGATAAAACGCTATCAATTATTTTTATTCTATTGATTAAAGAAATGGTTGCGGGAGTAGGACTTGAACCTACGACCTTCGGGTTATGAGCCCGACGAGCTACCAACTGCTCCATCCCGCGTCCGATAAAACGCTATCAATTGTTT
>NZ_JACJFJ010000031.1:0-544 GCF_014164545.1 Shewanella sp. SG41-3 | reverse complement strand
TGCCCGCAGCACTTTGAGCCGTGACACTAAAGGTATACGCCGTGCCATTAGTCAGCCCCAAGACTGTTAATGGTGAACCTGTACCACTCGCTGTCAAACCACCTGGGCTTGAGGTCACGGTATAAGCCGTAATCGCTGCGCCGCCAGTACTCACTGGCGCCGTGAAACTCACGCTGGCTTGAGCATCTCCTCTGGTAGCTGTACCTATACTTGGCGCACCCGCAACAACTGCATTGACAGAAAAGCTCTGGCTCACCTGAGCTGCCGCTAAATAGCTGGCGTTACCCGCCTGGTCGGCATTAATAGTACAGGTGCCAGTGGTGACAAAGCTCAAGGCACCGCCACTAGTGATAGTACACACTCCAGTGGTAGATGAGGTAAAACTGGGTGTTAAGCTTGAGCTAGCGCTGGCCGTTAATGTTGGTGTGGTGCCGAAGCTTTGTGCGCCTGGGTTAGGGAAAGTAATCGTTTGTGATCCTATCGGTGTCACACTATTAGAGGCATTCGACGCGGCACTGGTGCCCGCAGCACTTTGAGCCGTGAC
>NZ_JACJFJ010000030.1:0-551 GCF_014164545.1 Shewanella sp. SG41-3 | reverse complement strand
TGGATCCCTGATAACAGCTCTCAGGGATGACGAGCGGGTTGAACATTCAAATAACAACAACGATTTCGTCCAGTAACACCCACTATCGTGTCGTTCCAGTATTGCTTCCTACTTCGTCGTTCCGGCAATGCTTTTGAGCCGGAATCCAGGTGTTGGATTTAATTATTCAAGACAAAAGTCAAAAGAAACACCTGGATCCCTGATAACAGCTCTCAGGGATGACGAGCGGGCGGAGCATTCAAATAGCAGCCACTACTTCGTCCTGTAACACCCACCATCACGTCGTTCCAGTATTGCTTCCTACTTCGTCGTTCCGGCAATGCTTTTGAGCCGGAATCCAGGTGTTGGCTTTAAGTATTCAAGACAAAAGTCAAAAGAAACACCTAGATCCCTGATAACAGCTCTCAGGGATGACGAGCGGGTGGGGCATTCAAGTAGCAGCACGATTTCGTCTAGTGCCACCCACTATTGTATCGTTCCAGTAATGCTTCCTACTTCGTCGTTCCGGTATTACTACCAACTACGTCGTTCCGGCAATGCTTTTAAGCCGG